>LZSH01000314.1 GCA_001665255.1 Mycobacteriaceae bacterium 1482268.1
ACCCCGAGGTCATGATCGGAATGCTTCGCTCCGTCGTGGTCGACTGCCGGCAACCTCACGAGCTCGCCGGCTTCTATCACGCGATACTCGGCGGCAATCTGCACAAGGACGACGACACCTGGTCAGTGTTGACGGATCCGAACGGACGACGGCTGGCCTTTCAACTGTCACCCGAGCACGAACCGCCGAAGTTCCCCGACCCCCGTGGCTCGCAGCAGTTCCACTTGGACATCCAGGTCGCAGACAACACGATCGATGACGCGGAGCGGGAGGTGCTCGCGCTCGGCGCCACCCGAGTAACCGACGCCGACGAGGACGACACCTTCCGGGTCTTTCGCGATCCGGCCGGCCACACCTTCTGTCTCGTCTGGGATGTCGACGACTAGGTCCGGCTGACATTACGAAGGTGGAATAGCAAACCCGCTTCGGTGGTACTCCCACCGCGTGATGGCATCGGGTTTCATCGCCATCGGCAGTGGTCCGGCAGGGTTGACCGCCGCCGAGACCTTCCGCCGCGCGCATCCCAAGATCCCCGTCCGGATCCTCACCAGCGACCCCGCGCTGCCCTACGCCAAGCCGCCGTTGAGCAAGGCCTACCTATGCGGCCGAGACCCCAAGCTGGATCTGCACAGCCCCGACTGGTTCGACTCGAACGACATCGAACTGCACCGCGGCATCACCGTCGCCCACATCGACCTCGACAACCGCGAAGTCGTCACCGCGGCGGGCCGCCGCTACCGCTATTGGCATCTGGTGCTCGCGTCCGGCGCGAAACCCGTGCCGCTGGCTGTCCCCGGCGGGGAGGCGGCGCTGTCCCTGCGGTCGTTCGCCGATGCGGTCGTGCTTCGCATGGCCGCCAAGAACTCCGCATCGGCCGTTGTGGTGGGCGGTGGGCTCATCGGTTGCGAGGCGGCGTCGTGTCTGGCGGCGCGCGGCGTGGCGACCACCCTCGTCGCTCCTGAGCCAGTGCCGGTGCTGCGCAGGTTCGGCATCGACGCCGGCGAACGGGTCTCGAAGATGTTGTCCGACGTCGGTGTTCGGTTCATCGGCGCGACGCGAGTGGCCGCCGTCGACGACCGTGAAGTCACTCTGGACGGCGGTGCGTCGGTGGAAGCGGAACTGGTGGTCTCGGCGACAGGTGTACGGCCCGACAGCACGCTCGCCGCGGCCGCGGGTCTCGACATCGAGGACGGCCGCATCGTGGCCGACGCGCGCATGCATACCTCGGCGCCCAACGTGTACGTCGCGGGTGACGTCGCCCTCGCCTACAACACCACGGCGGGACGGCGGATACCGTCCGAGCACTGGCGCGATGCGACCGAGCAGGGCCGCATCGCGGGCTCGACCGCGGCGGGTTACCACGAGGCCTGGGCTGACGTGCCCGAATTCTCCTGCGCGATAGGGAAATACGAGCTGACCTACCACGGCTGGGGGACCGGTTACGAGGACAGCAGCCTGGTGGAGAGTCGTGACGGCTTCACCGTGACCTATCGCTGCGGCCACGAGGACGTCGGTGTGCTCACCGCTACAGCCAATCCCGACGCTTGAACACCCAATACAGCCCCACCACGAGCACGATGATCAGCGCGGTGCTCGTCACGAAGCCGCCGATCGTCTCGATGCCCGGATAGTTGACGTTCTGGCCGTAGAACCCGGTCACCGCCGTCGGTACCGCGATGATGGCCGCCCAGCCGGTGAGCTTCTTCATCACCTGGTTCAGCCGAGCGTCCTGCAGAGACAGGTTCGTCTCGAAAACCGTTGTGATCATGTCCCGCAACGATTCCGTCCACTCCGATACCCGCAGCACGTGGTCGTAGAGGTCGGCATACAGCGGGTCGAGTTCCGGGGCGGTCTTCGCGTCCAGCCTGCGGTGCTGGATCGAGTTGACGACTTCCCGCATCGGCAGCACCACCCGACGAAGCTCAACGAGATCCTTGCGCAGCCGGAAAGTCTGGCGCTGCAAGCCTCCTCGCGGCGTGTTGTCATCGAACAGATCGTCCTCGAGCGCCTCGATGCCGTCGTCGAGCGCCTGCACCGCCTCGAAGTGACCGTCGACGACGACGTCGAGCAGGCCGTGCACCAGGGATCCGACCCCGTGCTCCTGGCCACCGAGTTCGTCGAAGCGTCGCGACACGGTCTCGATGTCGTACCACGGCGACAGTCGCACGGTGATGAGGCCTTGGGGCAGAACGAAGCCGGAGATGCGGTGCACTGAAAGCGTCGAGCCGGATTCGTCTTCGGCCTCGTTGCGCGAAACCGCATAGACCGTGAAGAAAGTGTGCGTCCGATAGACGGCAGCCTTGGTGCGTTCGGCCTCACCGACGGCATCCTCGACTGCCCAGCTGTTGAGCCCGAGCTCCTGGGCAAGGTCGGACAGCGCCTCTGCATCGGGATCGAAAAGGTCACACCACACCAAGGTGTCGTCCTCGACGAGATAATCGGAGATCGAGGAGAAGTCGAAGTCGTCCTGCGGCTTCCCGTTACGCCATACCCGGCCCCGTACGTCGGTCATCGCCACCTCCTGTACCCACTTCGGGCGAAGTTCATCGAGGTTCCGGCGCGGTCTTGCCGAACCCGTCGAGAACTGAGGTCACGCCGACCTTCCATCTGCGTTCGATCTCCGTCGATGTGCCCAACCAGCGCCCGGCCTCCTGTACCGCCAAACCCTGTGCGAGCGCGAGCAATACGTGTGCGATGTCCGTAGGGTCGCCGCTGAGCAGGCCCTTGTCGATACAGCGCTGGATCCGGCCGACGAAGATCTCGCGTACGGCCGCACCCGCGGCCAGCTCGTCGGGTCCCGGCTCGAAGTCTGCGAACGGCCGCGAGAACATCACCTGTGCCAGCCGGGGATACGCGCGGCAGAACAGCCGAAACACCGGCACCAGCCGCTCGAGATCGCCGCGTGTGTCGTCGGTCTTGGGAACCTTGGCCAGTTCGGCACCCAACAGCCGGAAACCCTCGAAGAACATCGCGCGCACGAGCCCGGCCTTGTCGTCGAACAGCTCGTACACCGCCGGCACCGACGTGCCTGCCCGCTCGGCGACCCGCCGCGTGGTGAACCGCGCGATGCCCTCCTCGCCGAGCGTGGTGATCGCGACGTCGAGCACCCGATCTCGAAGCTCGGGCGTGCGCTGCTTCGCCCTCGGCATCGTCGCGCCTAGCTGGCCACGAATTCCGTTGGCAAGCCGTCGATTCCGGCGCGAATAGCGGTCAGCGCAGACTCGCGTGCCTTCAACTTGCTCGCCAGATGTGCGCCCGCATGCAGCGTCGTCGCCGCTTCGGTGGCCACCTCCTGCGCCCGGGCCAGCACCTCGTCTGCGTCGACGATCTCGTCGACCCAGCCGGCGGCGATCGCATCGTCGCCGGCGAAGGTCGACGCCAGTGCGACGCCGCGGTGGAAAGCCGCCGGGGTCAAGCGCATCCGCATGATTTCGATGGCCGAGATCGGGATCGTCATTCCGATCGCCACCTCGATGGCCTGGCACCGCGACCTCGGAGCCCCGATCCGGTGGTCACCGCTCAACAGAAGGAACGAACCCATTGCGATCGCCGGGCCGGTTGCGGCCATGATGACCGGTTTGGGGAAGGTCAGGCACCGCACTGACAACTCGAACCCGCCGGACAGCATCCCCAGTGCGGCCTGCGCGTCGCCGGACTGGAAGACCGACAGGTCGAACCCGCCGCTGAACACCCGCTGATTGCCCGCGAGCACGACGGCCTTGGCGTCATCCTTCTCGGCGCGGTCGAGCGCCTCGTTGATGGCGGCCTGCATCGTCGGCCCGAGCACGTTGACCTTGCCGTCGTCGAGCGTGATCGTCGCAACCGACTCGTTGAGCTGGTAGTTCACCGGACTGGTCATCGGACCTCCCAAAGCAGGCGCCTTCGTTTCATATCGATGTTACGAAACGACGTTACGAAAAGAAAGGCGCAAGCTCGGGCGTCAACCGGCGACGCCGCGGCGATGCCTGCCGTTGATCACCTGGGTCTCGGGATCGTGATCCACGTACGGAGGTTGGATCGG
>LZSH01000315.1 GCA_001665255.1 Mycobacteriaceae bacterium 1482268.1
GACCGCGTCATCGAAACCGAGGCGGCGTACCTCGATTCGAGCAAGTCGCCCACCGACGTAATTGGCGCTTGACTTCACTCGTGCGGGCAGCGCGACGTCGATGGCCCTGCGCCATGTGCTGACGCCGAGTCGCATCGGCGCGGGGCTGTCCTTCTGCTGCGTGAACGCGGTGACGATGAGATCAGCGGCGGTGTCTTCGCCCCAATGTCCTTGGGTGACATACAGAGTGGTTCGAAACCACAGGTCACGGTCGGGCGCGAGCAAGCGGGCCGCCAAGATTTCCAGGCCGTGCAGGAAATCGTCATAGCTGAACGCAATGGGGATGTGGAGCAGCGCAGCAGATCGACACAGGCGGTCGTAGTGCGCGCGGGGGGTCCGTACCGCGAAGACCTCGCCCGCGTCGTCCCAGTACCCCTTGACACCTTCGAAGACACTCAGACCGCGGGTGAGCGCCTCTGCGCTGATGTGGATCCGTACCTCGTCATACGGCACCAATTCGCCGTTGACGAGTGCCCACTGCGGCGTTTGAAGCTGTGACAGCGATGCGATATGTCCCATGCCTTCTGTCCTTCTCAGCCTGCGAACCGTCGGTCGGACACGCCGGACAATCGCGGTAGGGTGCGCTCGATCAGTTCTGCCCGGTCCGCCAGTTCCTGACGACGGCATTCCATTGCCGTGGTCTCTTTCAGGCCTGTGATGGAGAGGATCTGGTCCCAGCGGTACAGATGGTCGTGCCGACGCAGTGCGTTGACCATGTTCGTCTTGCTGATCCGCTCGAGGCGGCTGGGGTCGGATTCGAGCTCGGCGATCACATCGGCGATGTCGGCCGAATCGAAGGCAAGCGGGATGACCGAGTCTTGCCAACCGAAGTTCTCTTCGAACAGAGCGCTGTCCGGCGCATCTCCGATGAGCACCGCGCCGCCCGCAGCACCCTCGAAGTACCGGAGTCCCAATACCTCCTGGCCGGCGATGGCCTCGCCCTTGTGCCATGAGGCGATGTTCACCAAGAAGAACCGCGATCGTTTGATCATGTCGGCCAGGCGCCTGCGGTGATCGACGTGACTGGAAACCTCGGTATTGAAGACCGTGTCGTACATGTAGTACCAGTCGCGCTCTTCTGCCATGCGAAGCAGCGCCTTGTGTGTTTCCGGAGGTGTATGACCCATCGCATAGAAGTCGATGACCCGCGCAGGATTCTCCGGGTACGCGCAGAACTTGAGCGCGTCGACCGACAGTTGCACTTCGTGGCAGGGGCGGCCGATCGCTGCCTCGAGCGGCTTTACCGTCTCGCGATTTTCGACGAAGACGTGGTCGAACCGCTTGAGAATATCCAGCACGCCACCCAGGTGCGGCACGTCCGCTGCCCAAAGTTCCTGGACGTAGCACACCGAGACGCGGGCCACCGAGCGCCACATCGCGAACGGCGCCAAGTTGTACAGATCACCCGGCGCCTCACAGTTCACCAACAACATTTCGTAGGAGTGATCGACCCCTGGCGGTACGCGCCGTCGACCGGTAAACGGAAGTGCCGCTTCGATCCTGAGCTTCAGCCGCCTCAACGCCTTCACCGCAAGCCGGTTCAGGGTGAGGATCCCGGCCTGCACGGGGGTATCTGCATCCTCCGGGGCGACGAGGCCTTCGGGTGCGACCACGTCGACGGCATCGAGTTCTGCGATGAGATCTTCGAATTCGTACTGCGCGCACCGGGAGATGACCGGAGCGACATCCCGGTACGAGACGCACAGAACCCGTGGGTTCCGTGCCTTGGAACTGAAGCGGTACTTTCTCATCGCTTGCCTCTTCCTGTCAGATGGCCGGAATGATCGCGCGACGCCGAAGGGACGCGGACAGGCGATCGGCGATCAGCGCGTTTCCCGCCATGTTCGGGTGGACTCGGTCCTCACTCACCAGCGTCTCGACGTCGACGTCCGAGTACCAGCCTTCGGCGATGGGATCTATCAAGGTTGAGTGCGCAGCGGAAAGGCATGTAGCGATCCTGGCCCGTAGGTCTGAGTACGCATCGAAGGGCGTGGCGTTGACGAAGGTTGGGAAGATCTCCGCGATCTCCGCCCCGGGCCACTGCGTTCGCGCCGCAGCGACGTACTCGGCGACTGCAGACACGATGTCGTCGGTGGGGTGGTCGAGGTCATTCCGGCCGGCATCAATGATCAGCAGGTCGACCTTCGGAAAACGTTGTCCGTCCTCCGCGAGGCGGTCTATCAGCCGGGAAGTATCTCCGTTGCCGGTGCCCTGCCCGTCAGCGATGAACCCCGTCGCCCCCTGTGCATCGACATGGAGATCCCAGTCAGCGGTCCGCGCGACCAGCTCCGGATAGGCGGTGTGCGATGCGACGCCCGCGGTGAAGCTGTCACCAACAATGAGCACCGACGGCCGATGGACCAACGGGCCACCGTCGTCGCGTCCTGCGTGGACGACTGCGGTTGCGGTGGACGCGGTAGCCAGTGCAATGAGCAATGTGGCGATTATTCGCCAAATCTGCACTCTCACGACAAGTATTTCCCCACGCTTCGCCGAATCCCGATGAATGGAAATGCTACTAGCTGACGCGCGCTGACACCAGCCCAGTCCGAGAGGCCTGTGGCTGAAAAATCTCAGCTAGGATGAAATCCCAGGTCAAAGGCGTATCAATTCGTATGTACGGTTCGCTCTATTGCTGTACGTCTCCTGTGTAACAACACGCTATGGGGAGCCGAATAGTCCTTTTTCTCAACGACGGGTCGCGTTTCGCCTTCTTGGTTGCTAAAATTTTGCCGGGCTATCTCATTGCGCACGTGATCTGTGCCGTGAGGAGCACGAAATCGGTAGTCGAAGTGCAAATACCATCTAGGACCCCGGGAGCCGTCTCGGTGGAAGGCGCCAATGATGCAGCGGACAGTCGAACCGGGCGTTGCCGAGCCCTGGGCGTCTGTCGACGTCGCAGCGCCTGGCGACGGCGCCGGGACGACCGGGGCGTGGGTTCTCGCCAGCTGGGTCGCCGTGGTCATGGTCGTGCTTCTGCCCACCGTGTTGATTTACGTGACGCCGGGGGCAGCCGACCCGGTCTGGCCCCTGGCCCTGGTCATCGTCACGATCAGCGGCCTCAGATTCGCCTGGATCATCGCGGAAGGCAGGCGTCGGCTTTACGAAGTCTCGTTCTGGGTGTTCACGTATGTCTTCCTGGGAATCGCGCCGCTCGTGCAATTGCGCACCGGACAAATGCCGGGCACCACGCCTCGGCTGGATGCGGCCTTGCAGCAGCCGGCGATGGCGGTCGCCATCGCGGGCATCGTCGCATTCGTCATCGGGGTGTTCATCGATACCCGCAGTCGCCTCCGCACCGAGGGGCGCACCGCGCGTGGCGTGAACCTGGAACGAACGGTATTGCTCGCGCTGTTCGCGCTTCTGTTCAACGCCTACTTCATCGCCAAGGTGGGTGTCGGGCAGATGTTTTCGAGCCGAGACGAGCTCACGGAAGTCGTCGAATCGGTCTGGGCGCAGAGCGCGACGGCGGCCACCGTCGAGGGGCTCAGGGCGATGACCCTCCTGGTGTCGTTTATCGCCTTGGTAAAGGGCATCAAGCAGTCAGGAACCCGACAATGGCCGCTGTTGATCCTCGCCGCGGTGCTCGGGGTAGCGCTGGTGATCACCCTCAACCCGGTCTCGAACGG
>LZSH01000316.1 GCA_001665255.1 Mycobacteriaceae bacterium 1482268.1
GGCCACCCAGTCGATCACGTCGGCGACGCTGCGTCAGGCGCTGCTGGGCAAGGTGATGACGGTCGGCGACACCGTGTCGCTGTTACCACGCGAGCTGGGTCCCGACATCCCGACGACCGCGGCGAGCAGTGCGCTGGCATCGGCCGTCGGCATCACCTGGACGTCGGAACTGCTAACCGTCACGGGCGTCGACCCTGCGGGACCCGTGAGCGTGCAACCAAATTCGGTTGTCAGCTGGGGGGACGCGGCGGCCGCCGCACCACCGGCGACGTCGAGTCAGTACACGGTGTCGACTCCGGACAAGTCGGCGACGGTGAACATCGACGACCTCAAAGGTTCGCACGCGCAGGCCAACCGGCTGACCGAATGGCTGAGACTCGCGTTGGACCAGCCGCAGCTGTTGCACACCCTCGGGGCCAGGCCCAATCTCGGCGTGCTCGTGTCCGGACCTGCGGGTGTCGGCAAGGCTGCGCTGGTGCGTGCGGTGTGCGCCGACCGGCGGCTCGTCGAATTGGACGGGCCCGAGGTCGGTGCGCTGCGCGCCGAGGACCGCCTCAAGAGCGTGGCCTCGGCGGTGGCTTCGGTGCGCGACGGCGGCGGTGTCCTGTTGATCACTGACATCGACGCGTTGCTGCCGACGGCTGCCGACCCGGTGTCGACGCTGATCCTCACCGAGCTGCGCAATGCGGTCGCCACGCCCGGTGTCGCGTTCATCGCCACCTCCCAGCGTCCCGACGACCTCGACCCGCGCCTGCGGGCGCCCGACCTGTGCGACCGTGAACTCGGCCTGAGCCTGCCCGACGGATCGGTGCGCAAGCAGTTGCTCGAGGTGTTGTTGCGCGATGTGCCCGCGGGCGACTTGAACCTCGACGAGATCGCGGAGCGCACACCGGGTTTCGTCGTGGCCGACCTCAGTGCGCTGGTGCGCGAGGCCGCACTGCGCGCGGCGGCGAGAGCCAGCGAGGACGAGAAACCGCCAGCGTTGATCCAAGATGACCTTACCGGTGCGCTGAGCGTGATCCGCCCGCTGTCCCGTTCGGCCGCAGAGGAATTGGCCGTCGGCTCGGTGACACTCGACGACGTCGGCGACATGGCCGAAACCAAACAGGCACTGACCGAGACGGTGTTGTGGCCGCTGCAGCATCCGGAGACCTTCGAGCGGCTCGGCGTTGAGCCCCCGCGGGGCGTATTGCTCTACGGGCCGCCCGGCTGCGGCAAGACGTTCGTGGTGCGGGCACTGGCCAGTTCGGGTCGGCTGTCGGTGCACGCAGTCAAGGGCGCCGAGCTGATGGACAAGTGGGTCGGCGCATCGGAGAAGGCAGTTCGCGATCTGTTCCGCCGTGCGCGTGATTCGGCGCCGTCGCTGGTGTTTCTCGACGAGCTCGACGCGCTCGCGCCGCGGCGCGGGCAGAGCTTCGACTCCGGGGTCACCGACCGCGTAGTGGCGGCGCTGCTGACCGAGCTCGACGGCATCGAGCCGCTGCGCAACGTCGTGGTGCTCGGCGCGACCAACCGCCCGGACCTGATCGACCCCGCGCTGCTGCGGCCGGGCCGGCTGGAGAAGCTGGTTTTCGTCGAGCCGCCCGACGCCGAGGCCCGTCGCGAAATCCTGCGCACCGCAGGCAAATCCATTCCGCTCAGCGACGACGTCGATCTCGACGCGTTGGCGGCCGAGCTGGACGGCTACAGCGCCGCCGACTGTGTCGCGCTGCTGCGGGAGGCGGCGCTGACGGCGATGCGGCGCTCGATCGACGCCGCGGATGTGACGGCCGCCGACGTCGCCAAGGCCCGCGAAACGGTCCGCCCGTCGCTGGACCCGGCCCAAGTCGAGTCCCTGCGCGCGTTCAGCGCCGCCCGCTAGTTGCCTTTACGGCCGGGCCTCCAGCACGAGGTTGAACGGGGTCTCGGTCGCGCGCCGGAAGCGGGTGAAACCGCCACCCTCCACGACGACTTCGCGGAGCCGGGCTTCGCCGGCCTGAGCGCCGAGCGCAGGTCCCTTGCGCGCCAACGAGACCGGCACGCAGATCTGGGTCGACGCGCCGTACATCACCCGGCCCACGGGGTTGAGGTTGTCCTGCAAATGGTCGTTGGCGAAGGGTTCCACGATCATCGCGGTGCCGTCGGCGCTGATCGCTTCGCGCGCGTGCCGGGCGACACCAACGGGGTCAGCCATGTCGTGCAGACAGTCGAAAAACGCGATCAGGTCGAAGTCCTTGCCGGTGTAACCGACTGCATCGGCCACCTCGAACCGCGCGTTGCCGGCACCGGCGGCCGCCGCTTTTTCGGTTGCGACCCCGATCGACCCATCGTGGTAGTCGTACCCGATGAATTCCGAGTCGGGATAGGTGAGCGCCATCAGGATGGTGCTCGCTCCATGCCCGCAACCGACGTCGGCAACTTTGGCTCCGCTTCGCAGTTTGTCGACGACACCGTCGAGGGACGGTAACCACGAGCCGGTGAGGTGTGTGTTGTAGCCGGCTCGGAAGAATCGTTCCGTTCCCTCGAACAAGCACGGGTGATGGTCGCCCCACTCCATCCCGCGACCGGACTTGAAGTTGTCGATCGTCTGCTCGAGAGCGTGGAAAGTCGCCTCGACGATGTTGTATGCGCCGGGCATGTCGACCGGGCCGTTCGGGTCGGCCAGACACAACGCCTGTTCCTCGGTCATCGACCACTCGTCGGATTGGGGATCGTAGTGAACATATCCGCCGGCGCCTTGGTTGCCGAGCCATTCCCGGACGTAGCGCTCGTTGGTGCCGGTGCGTTGAGCCAGTTGCTCCGCTGTCGTCGCGCCTTTCGCCAATTCGCGGTACAGACCGAGGCGGTCGCCCACAAGCATCAGGGTGGCGCTGATCGCGGCACCGAGGTCGCCGACCGCTTTGCCGAGGAACTCGTTCAGTTTGGCTTCATCGACAGGCATGGCCATCCCCTTCCGCCGGTCGAAACGCAGATCTCAATAATGCGACCGCCATTCCCACGTCGAGCGAAAACGGCAAATTCGCGAACCGGACCGTATTCCAGCGGACGGCATCTTGACAGTGACTAGTTCACGCGGCATAGTCGACCTAGAACTTGTCGATGTCAAGATCGAGGGAGGCTACCGATGACCGCACCCGCGACCCCCGTCCGCGCCGGTGACCGCGAACGGGAACGGACCGCCAACCAGCTCGGCTCCGCGCTGGCCCAGGGATATCTCGGCCTGGACGAGTACGACACCCGGCTGCAAACGGCCTTCGCCGCCCACACCACCGAAGAGCTGCACCGGCTGGTCGCCGACCTGCCGCTGGCGCAGTTGAAGCGCAACGACCCCCGACGCCGCGAGGCACGTCGCGCCGCCGCACGCCGCGGCGTCCAGATTCACCTCGCCGGATATCTGGCGATGGTCGTCATCGTGCTGACGGTGTGGCTGGCCGTCGGCCTCACCGCCGGCGCCTGGTACTTCTGGCCGATCTGGCCCATCCTCGGCGCAGGCATCGGCGTCCTCGGCCACGGCCTCCCGCTTCGGGCGATGTCGTCCGGTCAGCGCGGGCGTGTCCATCGGGCAATCGCCGCCGCGACCTGCGGCGCCGTCGGCGGCCGGTCGTCGGCCCACCCGACATAGCCGTCAGGACGCACCAAAATCGCCGCCGGCAAGTCGGTTTCGCGGTGCACGGCGGACACGAGATCGGGATGGTCGGCGGCGGTGTCCCTGGTTGTTAAAACGAACCGGCCTTCGCGCAGTAGCTCGTAGAGCCGGGTGCCGCCGCAGTCGACATCGGGCATACGCTTGCCGACGAGGCGGTGATCGCCTGACGCGCGCGGATAATCGATGCCGATCTGGCTGAGCCGGCCCGCCATGAACCGGCGGCCGGCGGGCAGCCGGGTGATCGTCCCGATTGCCAGGCTCTGCATCAGGCGCTGCGCCTTTGATCTTCCTAGCACCAGCTGGTTGAACGCATCGGTCAGCCGAAGCACTGCCGCGCCAACGGGATAACGCTCCGCCTCGTAGCTGTCCAGCAGCCCACCCGGCGCGGTCCCGCCGACCTCCTTGGCAAGCTTCCAGCCAAGGTTCATCGCGTCGCCGATGCCCGTATTCATGCCCTGTCCGCCCAGCGGCGAGTGCACATGCGCCGCGTCCCCCGCGATGAACACTCTTTTGTCGCGGTACCGCTGCGCCTGTTTGCGCTCGGACAGAAACCGGGAACTCCACCGCATGTCGGTCATGCCGTAGTCCTCGCCCGCGATGCGGTCGAACGAATCGCGGATCTCCTCCGCCGTCACCGGCTCCCGCAGCGGCGCCTGCTCGCGCAGCCGATCCCACGCGATCGCGCGGAACCATCCATCCCCGAACGGAATCATCAAGACCGCACCGCGCTCGTTGGTCACCCCGGTCAACGTCTCCTCCGGCGCACGGGCCAAGCGCACATCGGCCAGCAGGATGTGAGTCTCATATTGCTTGCCCTCGAAGCCGATACCCATCAACTGCCGAACGGTGCTGTGTGCACCGTCGCAGCCGACGACGTACTTGGTCTCGATGGAGCTGCCGTCGGCGCACTGCACCGAAACGCAGTCGTTGTCCTGCGTCAGCCCGACCACCTCGGCGCCCCGAACCACCTGCACGCCAAGGTCGTCCACCCGCGCCTGCAGAACCTGCTCGGTGCCACTCTGCGGGACGACCAACAACATGCCGAATCTGCTTGGCAGCTCACGCAGGTTCAGCGTGGCCCCGCCCGGCGGTGCGATCTCGTAGACCGAAACCCCCCGCTTCATGAGCGGGTCGGCCATCCCTCGCGCGTCGAGCAGCTCGAGCGTGCGGGCATGCACGGCGAACGCCCTGGTGATGTTGGGTATGTCGGTGCGCTCCTCGAGCAGCGCAACCTTAGCCCCGCCTAGCGCGAGCTCAGCGGCCGCCATCAGCCCGGTGGGTCCCGCGCCGACCACCACCACATCGCAATCGGCCACGGACCGGATAGTAGCGATCTTCGCCCACCGAGATCCGTGTTCAGTTAAAGCATCGCCCGGCTGACACGCTGCTGCTGATTGATCGGCGCGACAATCCGCTTGCATGGCAATGTGGATGTCGGCATGTCGATCCTCACCGGCATGGCCACCATTACGCCGAAAGCGGGACGAATGACCAGAACCGACGACGACTCCTGGGACATCACCGAAAGCGTCGGCGCGACCGCGCTCGGTGTGGCGTGGGCGCGCTCGCAGGAGACCGTGTCGGAGTGCCCGCTGTTCACCGACCCCTACGCCGAGATGTTCGTCGAGGAGGCCATGGCCCGCGGCTGGGAGCTGCCGCAGCGCCACGTCGCCGAGAGGATCCGCTCGATTTCGGGATACGCGGCGTCGCGCACGAAATGGTTCGACGAGTTCTTCATCGCGGCGGGTGCCAGCGGCATCGACCAGGCGGTGATCCTGGCCGCAGGACTCGACGCCAGGGCGTGGCGGCTGCCGTGGAACGACGGCAGCGTGGTCTACGAGCTCGATCAGCCGAAGGTGCTGGAGTTCAAGACCGACACGCTCGAGGCGCGCAACGTCAAGTCCGCCGCCCGCTATGTGGCCGTTCCGGTCGATCTGCGGCACAACTGGCCGAAAGTGTTGCGCGAGGCTGGATTCGACCCGAATGAGCCGACGGCGTGGGCCGCCGAAGGGCTGCTGCCCTACCTGTCGGCCGCCGATCAGGATCTGCTGTTCGAGCGAATCGCCGAACTCAGTGCCCGAGACAGTCGAGTCGCCATCGAGGCGTTCGGCGCGGGATTCTTCGATCCGCAATATCTGGCCGACCGTCGCGAACGACTGCGGCAGCTGCGCGAGGAGGCGGGCGCGCCCGACGACACGCCCGATGTCGGCGATCTCTGGTACATCGAGGACCGCACCGAGGTCACCGACTGGTTCACCCACCGCGGCTGGGAGGTGTCGGCGATCGGGGCCGCGGACCTGATGGAGCGATACAGCCGCACAACCGACGACGACACAACGCCGCGAACGGTTTTCGTTGAAGCGAGACTTACCGGTTACTCACCCGAGAGCTGAAACTCGACCAGTGCGCTGACGGTCTCCACCGCCTCGTGCAGCGCCGCCAACCGCGCCGCCACGGTCGGTGCTGCCAGCACCGAATAGCGATCGGCCTGCCCCATCGGCAGCCGAGCTGTCAACGCGTACAACCACATCGCCGTATCGGGCGCCGCGTCGGCGCCTGCCACGATGTCGCGTCCGCTGACCTCGGCACCACGGGCGCGGGCAATGCGCTCGAAAAGTGCGACCATGCGGTCCTCGACGTCGCGGATGGCCTCGGCGCTGACCGGATCACCCCGCTCGTCGGGCCACAACTCGATCGCCGCGCGCGGGTAGGGATCGTCGGGCTGCCATTCCAGCACCCGAATCCGCTCGGCCATCACGCAATTGAGCCGGTAGCGGCCGTTGCCGAAGTCGGCGACCTCGGTGATGTGCGCCAGCGCACCGACATCGCTTCGCACGTCGCCGCCGCCGACTTCGCGGCCGGCAGCGATCAACACGACGCCGAAGCTGGGGTCGTCCATCGCGAGGCAGTCGGCGACCAGGGCGGAGTACCGCGGCTCGAAGATCCGCAGCGGCAACTCGTCTCCGGGCAGCATCGCCTGCTCGAGCGGAAACATCGGCACGACAGCCACGGCTAGATGTCCAACTCGCCGACCAACGCGTCGACCACGGCCCGCAGGTCCCCGTCGCTGTCTTCGGCCACGCGCCGCTGACGTTGATATGACGCACCCGTCCGGTAGATCTCAGCAACCTCGGCCAGCTCGTCGTTGCAATGCAGCGACTTCGCCACCGGTTCCAGCCGGTTCAACAGTTCGTCGAGATCCTCGGTGACGAGTCTCTCATTGCTGTCGGCGTCCAGGATGATCACCGCGTCCAGACCGTATCGCGCTGCGCGCCACTTGTTTTCCTGCACGTGCCACGGCGGCATCGTCGGAAGGTTTTCACCGGCGTCCAGCCTGCGGTCCAGGTCGACGATCAGGCAATGCGTCAGCGCGGTCAGCGCGCCGAGCTCACGCAGGTTGGACACACCGTCGAAGATCCGCACCTCTACCGTCCCGAGATGCGGCGAAGGCCTTATGTCCCAACGGATCTCGTTCATATGATCGATGATGCCGGTCTTCTTCTGGTCGTGGACGAAGCCTTCCCACTGCGCCCAGGTCTGAAAGTGGAACGGCAGGCCGGCCGTCGGCAGCTGCTGAAACATCATCGCGCGGTTGCTCGCATAACCGGTGTCCTCACCCTCCCAATACGGAGACGACGACGACAGGGCCAGCAGATGCGGGTAATGGTTGAGCAGTGAGGTGACGATCGGCATCACCTTGTGCGCCGACGAGATCCCGACGTGGACGTGGACGCCCCAGATCAACATCTGCCTGCCCCACCACTGGGTGCGCTTGATCAGCTCGGCGTAGCGGGGTGCGTCGGTCAGCTTCTGCGCCGACCACTTCGCGAACGGATGCGTGCCCGCGCAGAACAATTCCATGCCACGGTCCCGCACGATGCGGCGCGCGGGCAGCAGC
>LZSH01000317.1 GCA_001665255.1 Mycobacteriaceae bacterium 1482268.1
CGCTGGTGTCAAGCGGCGCGGGACTGATGCTCGCTACGCTCGCCCATGCGGTGGGCTGGCCGATTCCGGTCGGCGGCTCCCAGGCCATCCCCGACGCGTTGCTCGCCGACCTGACCGCCAATGGCGGGGAGTTGGTCCTCGGCGAGGAAGTCACCAGGCCGCCGACCGGAATCGGCCAGCCCACCGCATGGGCGAGCGTAGCGAGCATCAGTCCCGCGCCGCTTGACACCAGCGACGGCATCTGCGAAATCGTATGTGCAGCAACACCACTGAACAGTGCGCGGGCATCCGCACCCCGCAGGGCACCCCACAAGCGGGTGCCTTGAGCGAGCAGACGGGGGCCCGCCTTGATCGCGGCGGACAACGGTGGCACCGAGCGCTTGTCGCCGAGGAGCAGCCGCACCACATCGTCGGCGTCGTCGACCAGCGGGCCGAGCAGACGGTGCCACGACGTGCCGTGGTCCAGCTCGGCGCAGGTGCGTTCGATATCGCGATAACCGATCGCGGCGGCACGATGGGGCAGCGGGTTGGCGTAGGAAACCTCCGGAACGGCCAGCTGAACCCCGCGTGCAGGCAGGTCGAATGCGGCGAAGAACGGTGAGGCGAGGGCCAGCGGATGCACCGCCGAACAGATGTCATGGCTGATGCCCGCATACTCGTCGTCGGGCAGCGTCCGGGCGCCGCCCCCCGGCGTCGATTGGGCCTCGACGACGCGCACAGACAAGCCCGCCCGGGCCAGGATGACGGCGGCACTCAGGCCGTTGGGTCCACTTCCGACGACGGTGACGTCCACCGGTCCATTACAGCCCATTAGGCTGGCCGCGTGAGTCTCCCCGTTGTTCTCATCGCCGACAAACTGGCCGAATCGACCGTAGCCGCACTGGGTGACCAGGTAGAGGTGCGCTGGGTGGACGGCCCGGATCGCGAGAAGCTGCTGGCTGCGGTGCCCGAGGCCGATGCGCTGCTGGTCCGGTCCGCGACCACCGTCGACGCCGAGGTGCTGGCCGCCGCGCCCAAGCTGAAGATCGTCGCGCGGGCCGGTGTCGGCCTCGACAACGTCGACGTCGACGCCGCCACCGCTCGCGGTGTGCTTGTGGTCAACGCGCCGACATCGAACATTCACAGCGCCGCCGAACACGCGCTCGCCCTGATGCTGTCGGCGGCGCGCCAGGTTCCCGCCGCCGACGCCTCGCTACGTCAACGCACCTGGAAGCGGTCGTCGTTCTCCGGCACCGAGATCTATGGCAAGACGGTCGGCGTGGTCGGTCTCGGCCGGATCGGTCAGCTGGTCGCGCAGCGTCTCGCGGCATTCGGCACGCACATCGTCGCCTACGACCCCTATGTGTCGTCGGCCCGCGCCGCACAGCTCGGCATCGAGCTGCTGACCCTCGACGAACTGCTCTCGCGATCCGATTTCATCTCGGTGCACCTGCCGAAAACACCCGAGACCGCCGGGTTGATCGGCAAGGAGGCGTTGGCCAAGACGAAGCCGGGCGTCATCATCGTCAACGCCGCGCGTGGCGGACTGATCGACGAGGAGGCGCTCGCCGACGCGGTCTCCAGCGGCCATGTGCGAGCCGCAGGCCTCGACGTGTTCGCCACCGAGCCGACGACCGAGAGCCCGCTGTTCGACCTGCCGCAGGTTGTCGTCACGCCGCACCTCGGCGCATCGACGGCCGAGGCGCAGGACCGCGCGGGCACCGATGTCGCCGAGAGCGTGAAGCTGGCGCTGGCCGGCGAGTTCGTGCCCGACGCCGTGAACGTCGGCGGCGGTGTCGTCGGCGAGGAGGTAGCGCCGTGGCTGGATCTGGTGCGCAAACTCGGCCTGCTTATCGGTGTGCTGTCCGCCGAGCTGCCGGTGTCCCTGTCGGTTCAGGTTCGCGGTGAGCTGGCCGCCGAAGAAGTTGAGGTGCTGCGGCTTTCGGCGCTGCGCGGGCTGTTCTCGTCGGTGATCGAGGATCCGGTGACCTTCGTCAACGCGCCCGCACTGGCCGCCGAGCGCGGAGTCGAGGCAAGTATCAGCACCGCGTCCGAGAGTCCCAACCACCGCAGCGTCGTCGACGTGCGAGCCGTGTGCTCCGACGGCGGGGTCGCCAATGTGGCGGGCACCTTGTCGGGTCCGCAGCTGGTCGAGAAGATCGTCCAGATCAATGGTCGCAACTTCGACCTGCGCGCCGAGGGCATCAACCTGATCATCAACTACGCCGATCAGCCGGGAACGCTCGGCAAGATCGGTACGCTGTTGGGCTCCGCCGGCGTCAACATCCACGCCGCGCAGCTCAGCGAGGATGCCGAGGGTGAGAGCGCGACGATCCTGTTGCGCATCGACCGCCAGGTTCCGCAGGAACTGCGTGCCGAGATCGCCGATGCCGTCGGTGCGAACCTGCTGGAAGTGGTGGACCTGTCGTGAAATTGGCGGTCATTGCCGGCGACGGTATCGGCCCCGAGGTCATTGGCGAGGCGCTCAAAGTGCTCGACGCCGTGCTGCCGGGTGTCGAGAAGACGGAGTACGACCTCGGCGCTCGGCGCTATCACGCGACGGGGGAGACCCTGCCCGTCGGCGTCGTCGACGAACTGAAGGAGCACGACGCGATTCTGCTGGGCGCCATCGGCGATCCCTCCGTGCCGAGCGGTGTCCTCGAGCGCGGCTTACTGCTGACGCTGCGTTTTCAACTCGATCACCACGTCAATCTCCGCCCCTCGCGGCTGTATCCGGGTGTCGAGAGCCCGCTGACCGGTAACCCGCCAATCGATTTCGTCGTCGTGCGCGAGGGCACCGAAGGTCCCTACACCGGCACCGGCGGCGTTATCCGCGTCGGCACACCGCATGAGGTGGCGACGGAGGTCAGTCTGAACACCGCATTCGGCGTCGAGCGTGTCGCCCGCTATGCCTTCGCGCTGGCCGCCGAGCGGCGAAAGCATGTGACGCTGGTGCACAAAACCAACGTGCTGTCCTATGCCGGCAAGTTGTGGTCGCGGGTCGTCGAGGAGGTCGGCCGCGAACATCCCGACGTGGAGGTCGCTTACGAGCATATCGATGCGGCCACCATCCACATGGTGACCGACCCGGGCCGGTTCGACGTCATCGTCACCGACAACCTGTTCGGAGACATCATCACCGACCTGGCCGCAGCGGTGTCCGGCGGGATCGGGCTGGCTGCGAGCGGCAATATCGATGCGACACGGGCGAACCCATCGATGTTCGAACCCGTGCACGGCAGCGCACCTGACATCGCCGGTCAGGGCATTGCCGATCCGACCGCAGCGATCATGTCGGTGGCGCTGTTGTTGTCGCATGTCGGCGAGGCCGGCGCCGCCGCGCGCGTCGACAAGGCCGTCGAGCAACACCTGGCCACCCGTGGGGACGCGAAGTTGTCCACCACCGAGGTCGGCGAGCGGATCATCGCGAGCCTGTAGGCCGCGCCGTGGCGACGCTGCGGCGGCAGTGCTGGTTGTTCGCGATCGGCTCCACGTTGTTCGCGATCGCCACCATGCCGGGAATGTCGCCGACGTCCGGCGCGGGGCTGTCGAACCTGCTGTGCTTCGTCGGCTCCTGGTTCTTCACCACGGCGGGATGGATGCAGTTGGTGTTGGCCAGGCCGGCATTGGGCGCCGGATGGTTTTCTGCCGCAGTGCAACTCGCCGGAACGATACTGTTCAACGTCAGCACCGGATCGGCGTTGTGGGCGCACGCGGTCAAACCGGAGCGGCGACTGGTGTGGGCACCGGACATGCTCGGCTCGGTCGCGTTCCTGGCCAGCGGGGTACTCGGGATCGTCGCCGTGACGGCGGTTGTGGGGCTCGTTGAATTGAAATCGCGGGACTGGCAGGCGGAATGGCTCAACATGGTCGGCTGCGTCGCCTTCGGTGTTTCCGCGCTCGGTGCGTGGGTCACCGAGTCCGGCGTGACCGAGGACGCGCTGCTGGCCAATGCGGGCACATTCGTGGGGGCGCTGTGCTTTCTGGTCGCCGCGCTTCTTGTGCTGCCGCCAAAAACCCAATCGTCAGATGCTGGGGCGACACGGCGATAACATCGCCGTATGCCGGCCGACGCCATGGACATGCTGGTCGTTCATCGGGTTTTTCGCCGCGAGTTTCACGGCATGTCCGACCTGATCTCCGCCGTTGCTGACGGTGACGTCAGCCGCGCAGTGGTCGTGAGAGACCACCTGACGTTCATGGTCGACGCATTGCATCATCACCACGCGTCCGAAGACGATCTGGTTTGGCCGAAACTGAAGATCCGCGCGCCGAACCGGGAGGCCGAGATCGAGCGTATGGCCGGTCAGCACGCAGAAATAGCAGCAGCCATCGACCACATCAAACCGCATCTTGCCGCATGGGTGAAGTCGCCCAGTCCAGTAGCCAGCGAACGGCTTTCGGCCACAGCGCGCGAACTGTCAGTGTGCGTCGACCGGCACCTCGATGACGAGGAACGCAACGCGCTGCCTCTGATCGAAGAACACCTGACACAGAAGGAGTGGGCTGCCGCCGTGAAACACGCAGCGTCATTCATCTCGCCTCGGAACCTTTGGCTGGGAATTGTGCTGGGCGGGCTGGTGCTCGAGGCCGCTTCCGAGGCCGAACGTCGAATAATCCTCTCCGGTGCGCCGATTCCACAACGGTTGGTCGTCCAGCTGTTCGGTGCGCGCGCCTTGGCGGCGTATCGGCGGCGGCTGAGGACCGTCTAGCCTTTGGCGCGCCGCTGAATTTCCTTGATAGCGGCCCAATTGACGTCCGGTCGCGCGAGATCGCGTTTGTCGAGGTACTTTTGGGCCGATCGCCGGCAGTTCCTGATGAAATCCACGAAGGCAAGCTTCGACGGCGGTTGAAAGCTCTCACTTCTAAAGATCCAGGTGCCATCGCTGTTGACGAGCGTGCCCTTTATCGACATCATCTGCAGGCTCCACAGCTTCTCGTCATGCGAGTGGCACATGAGGTTGGCCGGGCCCTCGACGGCTCTCAACACTTCGGGCAGCGACACGGCCAGCTCGCCGGTGGCGGCATCGTAGGATTTCGACCTGACCCGGACACTCGCCGGGTAGCCGTCCGCATCCCTCACGGTGAGCACCGCTTCATCGAACTTGTTGAGCCACTTGGCCGCTTCATCCCACACGGCGCACCTCGTTGATATCGAGTTCCTGGGGTGCGGCGGAGAAGTCCCGATCCGGCCAGAACAGCGCGCGGCGCGGTGTCACATAGATGAGGAGCCGCAGGTAGTACGGCCATAGCAGCCGCTTACCCACCCATGTACTCCAGAAGGCGCCCGCAGGTTGGCGCGCGGAAACCGTTTCCATAAATGCGGTGAGATCCGGATCCGACGAGACGTCGGTGACGATGTGGTCATCGGCGGTCGCGTCTCCCTGAATGAGCACTGCTCCGGGGTGGTCGACGCCGCTTCCGGTGGGTTCCGAGAACAAGAGGCTCACCTTTGGACTGCGCCGAATGTTGAACGCCTTTTGCGGCATTCCGATGCTCGTCGTGAGCACGAACCGGCCGTCGGCGAGCAGAAGCGGGGAGACCGGCCACGTGACCGGCGACCCGGAGCGTGACATCGTGGTGAGCTCGGCCGTGAAATAGCGGTCGATGATTTCGATCGCAGCAGAGGTCGACACGATGGGGAGCTTACGACAGCGGGCGACGTTGATCAGCGAATTCGCAGCGACCCGGCGATGCATTACTGCGGTTGGTCGTCGACCTTCAGATCGAACTTGACGTCGGTGCCCTCGACCTTGGTCACCTTCACGTTGACGCCGTAAGTCTCACCGGAGTCGTGGAGCATGCAGCGTGTCGTCGCCCCGACTTCGCCCTCCAGGTTGTCCGGGCACTCGACCGACTCGGGCGCGCGCCCGACCTGGTTCTCGAGTTGGGCCGAAATCTCTTTCGCGAGTTGGCCCTTGTCGACGGAGTGGCCGCCCACCGAGGCGGAAAACGAACATGCCACCGCGGTGGTCACCGCTGCGGCGGCCCACCCGACCGAGCCGATAAGTCGCCGCATCTCCTGCCTCTCCTACAGATATGTGGTTGCGCAGCAACTGTGGCACACACCGCCCGCGTTGTCGGTGGTTTCGTGATCAGGGGCGCGGGCTGAGCAGCGGGTCGGCTTCGACGGGAACCAGCGGTATCGCGAGCAACGGGAAGAGCGCGCACACCGCGAAGGCGGCCGGGTAGCCCGCGAGCCCAATCAGCCCGCCGAACAAGGGCGGCGCGACGCCTGCGGTAAACAGCTGGCTGGTGTTCTGTGTACCGAGCGCGCGGCCGCTCCAGAACGGTCCTGCGATCTCGGCGATTGCGGTAAACGCTAACCCGTTGTCCGACACGGTGATTACTGAGGCGACAATCACCATGGCTACGCTGATCGGCGAGTTGAGCCAGTCGGTCAGCGCCAGCAGGCCCATCGATGCGGCGGCCGCAAGCGCGATGGTGCGGATTGGCCGCAGCCGCGAGCTCACGATGTCCGACCAGCGGCCGGCCGCGATACGGCCTGCGGCACCGAGCACTTGGGCGAGTGTCACCAGAAGGCCCGCCGATGCCGCCGACCATCCGCGCTCGGCCATCAACCACACCAGCGTGAACGTCCACACCACCACCTGCGGTGCCACGAGAAGAACCGAGACGGCGTGGATTCGCCACAGCGTTCCCGAGGCGCGGTACGGGTTGGCGAGATCGTCGTCTGTAGCCTCGGTGCGCGGTGGACGCGGCGGATCCATCACGGCAACCGCACAGACGACGGCCGACATCGCGCACACCGCGGCAGGGAAGAGCAGCGCGACCGAGACGTCGTAATTCTCGGCCAGTCGCGGAATCACTAACGCACCCAAGCCAACTCCCAGCGGCTGGGCCGTCTGTCGGATGCCCATCACGAGGCCGCGTTGCTGCGGCGGAAACCACCCCACCACCAACCGGCCACTGGCGGAATTGCTACTCGCCGCCGCCATTCCGCCGAGCAACAGAAACGCGCCCACCCCTACCAGCGAGTGCACCGACGCCGCTGCGAATGCGGCGGCCGCAGTGAGCGCGGAGCCCACGGCCAGCACGATGCGCTCGCCGACCCGATCGACGAGATAGCCCCACGCGATGAGGGTGAACACCATGCCGAAACTCGGCAGGGATGACAGCAGACCCGCCTCGGCCAGGTCGAGTCCGCGCTCGGTGTGGAGGGTCGGGATGAGGAACGCCGCACCGTTGATGAATACGTTCGCGAACATGGTCGACGTCAGCGCGATCACGAGCATCGCCCACCGCCGAGCGGTTCCGATGCTGTCTGTCGCCATGCGCTCATCGTCGCACAGCTGTCTCAGCATATTGAACACCGATCCTAGATAATGAGACGTTCCGGCAAAAGGAGTGGCTGGTGGAGGCCCCGAAGCCGCCCACTAGGCTGAGGCGATGCGCCTAGGCCGAATCGCCAGCCCCGACGGAGTCGCCTTCGTCAGCATCGAGGGCTCGCCCGATGACCCCGCTGCCTTCGCCAGGGAGATTGCCGAGCATCCGTTCGGCAACCCCACCTTCACCGGACGGCAGTGGCCGCTGGCCGATATCCGGCTGCTAGCGCCGATCCTGGCCAGCAAGGTGGTCTGCATCGGCAAGAACTACGCGGCCCACATCGCGGAGATGGGCGCCACCGTGGGTGAGTTCTCCGACCCGATCATCTTCATGAAGCCGAACACCGCGATCATTGGGCCACACATTCCGATCCAGTTACCCGCTGACGCCAATCCGGTGCATTTCGAAGGTGAATTGGCCGCCGTCATCGGCAGGCCGTGTAAGGACGTGCCGGCCGCGCGAGCGGCCGAGAACATCCTCGGCTACACCATCGCCAACGATGTGTCGGCGCGCGATCAGCAGAAGAAAGACGGCCAGTGGACGCGCGCGAAAGGCCATGACACGTTCTGTCCCGTCGGACCCTGGATCGTCACCGACGTAAACCCGTCCGATCTCGCCATCCGCACCGAAGTCAACGGCGAGGTGAAGCAGGACAGTCGAACGTCGAACATGATCCACGACATAGGAGCCATCGTGGAATGGATCTCAGCGGTAATGACCCTGCTGCCCGGCGATCTGATCCTGACGGGCACACCTGAGGGCGTTGGCCCGATCGAGAACGGCGACACCGTCAGCATCTCCGTCGACGGCATCGGCACGCTCACCAATCCGGTTGTGCGCAAAGGAAAGACATCATGACCGAGCGCGTACGAGTTCGGTTTTGCCCGTCGCCGACCGGCACGCCGCACGTCGGGCTTGTCCGCACCGCACTGTTCAACTGGGCCTACGCCCGCCACACTGGCGGTGATTTCGTGTTCCGGCTCGAGGACACCGACGCCGAACGAGACAGTGAGGAAAGCTATCTCGCGCTGTTGGACGCGCTGAGCTGGCTGGGCCTCAACTATGACGAGGGCCCCGAGGTCGGCGGACCCTACGGCCCCTATCGGCAATCGCTGCGACGCGACATCTACCGCGACGTGGTGGAGCGACTGGTGGCAGCGGGCGAGGTATACGAGGCGTATTCCACGCCCGAGGAGGTCGAGGCACGCCACGTCGCGGCGGGCCGAAACCCGAAGCTGGGCTACGACAATTTCGACCGTGACCTCACCGACGAGCAACGCGCCG
>LZSH01000318.1 GCA_001665255.1 Mycobacteriaceae bacterium 1482268.1
GTATGCACGATGTTTACTCGCTCGTCGCGCAGAACGGCGGCAATCCTCAGAGCGACGATCGGGTTGTACCGCGCCGCGCGCATCTCGTATACGGTCGTGCCGAGTTCACGCAATGGCAGGACCATGCGGTTGTCCAACCCGTTTCCGGCGGTGGAGGCATCGGACAGTCCGATGACCACGAGCCGTAGGCCAGCTGAAGGTGCGGCGCGGGCCAACTCGACCAATACTGACTCCGCCCCACCTGCACCCAATGAGTGGATGACGTGAGCCACTGTCAAGCAGGCGCCGCCTGACCCGGAAACTGACTGCGCTGCAACATGTTCACGATGAGGCTCTGGCGCTTCACCGCGACCGCGGTCGCGCCGGCTAACGGCGGCCACCGGTCACCTCTCTATAGAGAAGATCGAGATCCTCGATCCAGCGCGTCATCGAGTAGTTCTCCTCGACGAAGGTTCGGGCTGCTTTTCCGTAGGCAGCCGCCCGGGCCGGCTCGTTGATGACGCTCAGGAGGGCCTGGGTCAACGCGGGGACGTCGCGGATCGGCACAAGCCGACCGGTGATGCCCTCGATGACGATCTCCCGTGTGCCGCCAGCGTCCGTGGCGACAACCGGAAGCCCGCTGGCGCCAGCCTCAATGAGAGCGGTCGGAAGCGCCTCGTCGATCGATGCGGAGACGACGCCGTCCACTGTACGAAGGATGTCAGGGACGTCCTCGCGACGGCCCAAAAGTCGTATCGATTTCTCGAGACCTGCGATTGCGACTTCCCGTTCTATCTCACCTCGGGAGGGCCCCTCCCCGAGGATGAGCAGAGTGGCGCTGGGATGAGCCGCAACGACGCCGGTCCATGCTCGGATGAGGTCGATGTGATTCTTGTCTGGACGAAGTGCGGCGACGACGGCCCAGAGCGGCCGCTGAGGTGGACCCGGAGCATGCTGAGATGTGTACTGGTCGAGGGCGACTCCGTTATGGATCATGCGCCACGTCGAGCGGACCGGACCATGCAGTCTTGCGTATTCGTCGTACGCGTGCTGGGAGACCAACACTAGCCGCCCGAGCCGGGCGGGAATTCGGACCGATAGACGCTCCTTCAGCCATTCACGACGCGCTGTGTGCCGCCGAGGGCTTAGGTGTAACGTCGCGACCACCGGCTTACCAGCCAGACGTGCCGCGAGAGGAACCAGGATCGCGGAGTAACCGAGATGCGCGTGAACGACGTCGACACGAGCGCGCCGCAGCGTCCGTACCATCTTGAGAAATCCCCAAATGTCAAGCAGTCGTTCAACATCGAGGTATGCTGGCTTGAGGCCCGCTTCCGTGAGCCGGCCCACCATGTCGCTGCGATTTTGGGCGGCGGGGGACAAACTTAGTGCTGACACTTTCAGCCTCGACGAAGCATGTCGGCCGAGTTCCGCGATGAGGTTCTCGGCGCCCCCGAAGCTGAAAGAATCCAACACCATCAGTACCCGCGTCAAACGCGGCTGAGATTGGCAGGGCTTCCCTATCACGGAGCACTCGTCACATGGGTTGTCGCGCCCGCTGACGAAGCGTGGCCCTGCGTCCGAGTTTGACTGCTTCCTCTATCAAAGAGCTGTCCCCCGAGTGGAATGGCTGTGGCTATAGCTTATCGACCGACGACAACGATCCGAGGGCTCTCAGCAAGTGATGCTGTTGTTCGCCCTCTAGCCGCCCCGCTTGCAACCGACCACTATCAGTTTGTTGCCGCGGCCGAGCTGTCGGAAAGTGGTTTCCATCGCCGGCCAGGCTCGGTAAAGGAAATGACCTATTAATGATTGGTCGCTGTGCTGCTTGAAATCAACTGCCATCTTCTCCCTCAGTGAAGTCTCCCGATGGACCGAGAGGACCTCGATGCCGGTTCGCTCCAAAAGGATGCTGAGGCCGCGTTCGGTGAAGTACACCTTGTGTTCCCAGTAATACATTGGGGCGGTCAGGTTCACGCGACCAGCCGAGAGACTGTGAATAGCGAGTAGCATCCGTCGCCCCAGAAACGCGGCATCGGGAGTTTCGATGAGCAGCGCACCGCCGGGCCGAAGCTTGGCGACCCCTGCGCGCAGTACCGACACCGGATCGAACAGGTGCTCGATGACGTCCCACATCGATACAGCATCGACGGATTCGTCCGGCACGTGCTCATCGAGTTCGTTGGCCAAGTATGCGGTCAGCCCGCGCTCCCGCGACGCATTGACTGCCCGCGCTTCCACGTCGCTGCCGATTGCCTCCAAGCCCACCTTCCCAGCGTGGTCGAGGAAATTGCCAATCCCGCAACCCACATCCAACACAGAATGTATTGGTGTCACGTGCTGCCGGGCTTCAGCAAGAACACGGTCATACCGCGCGGCGAACGCGTCGCGAACCACTGTGCTGCCGTAGACGTCGAACTTATAACTTTCCCAGTATTCGCTGATGGTCCGCTCGTCGGCTGACCCACCCAGCTCGGGATCGGGACGAAAAAATTCGGTGGCGCAGGCGGAACATCGGTTCAGTCGGTAGCGGCCCTCGACGACGAGTGACTTCGGCCTGCCGGAGGCGCTACAGGCGGGACAGGAGAGTTCCATAAAGCCGTCCCAGATTAGCAGCTAGTTAGTGAGGACCGTGTGACAAGCAACGCGCTAGCCGTGAGCAAAATCATCGCGTCCATATGCGTCCGACCCGTTTAGCGCGCTGTCGCCCTGACGGCTATAGTGAGCCACGGACGCCGGAAGATGTGGATTTGCAAGCTCTTTGGCCGACGGGGCGCGCCAAACGGTATCCGGCGCCATGCACCGTAGGGAAGATGCCGAGGAGATTAACGTGATTGATCTGAAAGCAGTTGCGGCCGGAGTTCTGCTGTCCGCAGGGATGGCCCTGGGTGCCGTCGGCGTGAGCGCAGGCGTGGCCAACGCAGCACCTGCCGCCCCGGCCGTCGCCGGCCCGCAGTACATCGCCGAGAACGGGCCCGGCCGCGGACACGGCCACGGCCACGACGACGAGTGGTGGTGGGACGAACCCGGCCCCCGTCACTGGGATCCGGTCGACGCCTGCATCGGCGTGCAGGGCCCCTTCGGCTACGTCCAGGGCAGCGCCTGCATTTAGCCGTTCTTCGGGACCACGCCACGCGCCTGGGGTAGCGGGAGATCGTTATAGGTCGCTATCCCAGGCGCCGCGGCGACGACGGCCGGAATCGCGTGAATCGGCGGCATCGCCGTCATGATGTGGCCGATCACAAAGAGATCCTCGATCGACTTCATGTTCTCGATCATGTCCGGCGGTGGCAGAAAACCGACCTGCATGTTGACGGTCGGCCTGCCCTCGATGGTGATCTTCCAGCCGTCGCCGTCGAGCTTCCAATCCGGTTCCAGCGTCTGACCCTTCCGCCACCGGACGTTGAGGTCGACGACGGTCTTGCCGCCGACGCGTCCCTGCCAGCTGGCGAACACACCCGCCACGTGACCCGCCGGAATCGTCCACGAGGCCATCTTGAGGTCCTCGGTGGTCTGCGCGTACTCCGTTTCGCACACCACCTCGTCGAGCTCGACACCCAGCGAATCGGCCACCAACCGAACGGCCTCCTCGAACACCGCGGTGCCCTTCGCCGCCATCGGCCCCAGGTTGGGATCGTCGATCGGGACGCCGAAGCCGGCCGGTCGCTCGGTGTCCGGGGAGTCATACAGCGTCGTGTCGGCGGATTCGGCGACGATCACCTTGTCGACCCGGTCGCAGGCCGACGCGGCCGCGATGGCCAACAGGTCGGCGAAGCCGGGGCTGACGCCCGACCCGAAGATCGTCGAGTTGCCTTCCTTGCAGGCCTGCTCGATGCGGTCGCGGCCCTCGCCGAGGTTGTGCCCGGTGATGAACGAGGCCGATGTCACCACGTTCACGCCTGCAGACAGGATGCGGACAAGCTCGTCGACGTCGATCCACATCGGGTTGTAGACGACGCAGTCGGGTTTCAGCGCCAGCAGCGCGTCGACATCGTTGGTGGCCTTGACGCCGAGCGGATCGATGCCGACCAGCTCGCCGACGTCGACCCCGTCCTTCTCCTTCGACCAGGCGTAGCAGCCGACGAGTTCGTAGTTGGGGTTCTTGGCGATCGCTTCGACCGAGCTTTTTCCGACGTTTCCCGTCGTCCACTGAACGACCCGATAGGTGTTTGGCACTCGCTCAGCATAGGGAAGCGGGTGTCGTTTCAGCGGCGGCTTTCGGCCACAAAATTGACGGTTGCGGTCAGGACGCCAGCGTGGCCTTGCCGGTGCGCTGCTGGCCGCTTCTGTCGATCCAGGTCAGGTTGATGACGTCGCCGGGGTAATGCCGATCCAGGATCCGGGTGAGCGTGGTCGCGGAGTCCAGCGGTGCGCCATCGATGGTCGTGAGGACGTCTCCGCTGGCGAGGCCCGCCTGGTCGGCAGGTCCGCCGCGCAGCGCCTCCCGGATGACGACTCCTGGCACCTCTGCGTCCTGGTCGCCCGCCGCTACGCCGACGCCGAGCAGCGTGGGCGGACCGATGTGCACGGTCCCAGACGGTGCACGCGACCGGATCTGGTCGGCGATGCCCAGCGCCTGGTTGATAGGTATCGCGAAGCCTTTGCCGCCCGGCGCGAACCGGTAGTTCACCGTCGCGGCGGTGATCACGCCGACCACCTGGCCCGCGCCGTTCACCAGCGGTCCGCCGGAGTCACCGGCGCGCACCGGCGCCGCGACCTCGATCAGGCCGGTCAGCTGGTCGGAACTGCCGGTCAGCGCGTCCTTGGCGTCGATCGTGCGGTCGAGTCGGGTGATGGCGCCGGTTTCATGCGTGGGTGGACCGCCCGGGTTCGCGTTGCCGATAGCGACCGCGGGTTCACCGATTGCGATCGACGAGGAATTACCCAGCGGCGCGACAGGTAGACCCGAGGCGCCGCGCAGCTGGATGAGGGCGATGTCATGGGTGCGGTCGTAGCCGATCAGCTCCGCGCCGAAGGACTGGCCGGTGCCGACGTTGTAGCCGGTGATGACGTCGGCGCCCTGAACCACGTGGAAGTTGGTCAGCACCTCGCCGCCTGCGTTCAGCAGGAAGCCGGTGCCCGCGCCGACGGCGTGTTGATAGTCGATCGTGGTGTCGATCTGCACGACGGAGGGCTCCACGGCCGAGATCGCAGCGTCCAGCGGCGCCGCAGACGCGGTCGCCGGGCGGATCGGCGCTACCAGTGCCATCACGGCGACGAGCGCGATCAGCAGACGAAACGGGTGCATGCGGGCCATGTGTGAGCTTTCGGAAGTCGGCGGGTTCTCATTACATCGTGGCAATGAGTTCGTACCCTGTCGACGCGAGGCTAATCGTCGACGGCGACGCCGCCGCGTGACCGCCTGCGCTTACGCAGGCCGAGCTTGCCCGATGAACGCCGGTTGCGCAGGCCTCCGTCGGCCGAATCGGCACCGTTCTCGGACTCCTCGGAGGTCTCGGACTCGTCGGATTTTTCGGGCGTCTCGGCGGTGACTTCTGCGGGCTGCCCGGTCTGCTCCTCGGTCAGCTCCGAATCCTCGGCTTCGTCCGCTTCGGTCTGCTCGCTGTCGGCCTCGGTGGGCGCAGCGTCGGCGGCCGTCTCGTCGCTGTCTGCTTCCGCGGCGGCCTTGCGGCCCCTGCGTCGTTGCTTCTTTTCCGACTTCGGCTTGAGCGGTTTGGGGGGAGGCGGCGGCAGTTCCGCGACGAACGCCAGATAGAACGCCGAGATACCGAGCAGGGCGATCGCCGCGGCAGCGCCGTAGATGCCGAAAAGCCAGCGGCCGGCACTGTCCAGGCTGAGCCAGATCTCGCTGATCGCCGTTCCGACGATGAGCACGCCTGCCAGCACGTGCAGAGCGATCGACGAGGTACGCAGGCTCAGCGCAAGCTGCGGCGTGCCGAGCTCGGGCTTACGGGTGCGCAGCAGCGTGAACACCACGGGCAGCGCAGCCGTACCGATGAGGGCGCCCGCCACGATGCGCAGCACGGTGCCCAGCGTGTGAGACGTCGAGCCCATCAGCTCCGGCCAGCGCGGAAGGATGAAGAAGAAGTACAAGAAGCCCGCCGCGATCGAGAACAGCGCGTGCCAGGCCACCGCAACTTTGCGGCTCATACTCCTCCTTTAGATTTCTTGGCCGAGGAGCGACCAGTTGGTGACTTCCCACTGGTCGCCCCTCGGACCGAGTGCGGAGGATGCGGGATTTGAACCCGCGAGGGCTATTAACCCAACCCGCGTTCCAGGCGAGCGCCATAGGCCACTAGGCGAATCCTCCGCGGGCCATGGTAACCGACCTGCCTGATACGCCGGTCCAAGCCGTGCGCGACCACGTATTAGACTCGCCGTGGACCCCGCGCGGCGTCTATCCTGTGAACTCCCCCAGGGCCGGAAGGCAGCAAGGGTCAATGGGCTCTGTCGGGTGCGCGGGGTCCCCTTCTGTCAAGCATTGAGGACCCATCGTGTCGTTTCACTCGCTCAGCCGTGAGGAATTGCAGGCGCAGCACGAGGCGCAGAAGTCCAATTATGTGGACCTTCAGACCAAGCAGCTCAAGCTCGACTTGACTCGCGGCAAGCCGGCCCCGGCGCAACTGGATCTGTCCAACGCGCTGCTTACGCTGCCGGGGGACAACTATCGCGACGGCGAGGGCACCGACACCCGAAACTACGGCGGCGTGCACGGCCTGCCCGAGCTGCGTGCCGTCTTCGGAGAGTTGCTGGGCATTCCGGTGCAGAACCTGATTGCGGGCAACAATGCCAGCCTCGAGCTGATGCACGACGTGGTGGTCTTCTCGCTACTACACGGCGGAGTCGATTCGCCTCGGCCATGGATTGCCGAACCGGCCGTCAAGTTCCTGTGCCCGGTACCCGGCTACGACCGGCATTTCGCGATCACCGAGAGCCTCGGCATCGAGATGATCAACATTCCGATGCTCGAGGACGGACCCGACGTCGACCTGATCGAAGAACTCGTCGCCGCCGATCCGGCCATCAAGGGGATGTGGTGCGTGCCGGTGTTCTCCAACCCCACCGGGGTGACGTTCTCCTGGGAGAAGGTGCGACGGCTGGTTCAAATGCGTACCGCCGCATCCGATTTCCGGTTGTTCTGGGACAACGCCTATGCGGTGCACACGCTTACCCACGACACGGTGCAGCAGATCGACGTGCTGGGCCTGGCGGCCGCGGCGGGCAATCAGAACCGGCCGTATGTGTTCGCTTCCACGTCGAAGATCACCTTCGCAGGCGCGGGCGTGAGCTTCTTCGGCGGCTCGCTGGCCAACATCGCGTGGTATCTGCAGCATGCGGGCAAGAAGTCGATCGGGCCGGACAAGGTCAACCAGCTGCGCCATCTGCGGTTCTTCAAGGACGCGGACGGCGTGCGACTGCAGATGCAGCGCCATCAACAGCTGCTTGCCCCGAAATTCGCGCTCGTGAGAGAGATTCTCGAAGACAGGCTGGGCGAGTCGAAGATCGCGTCGTGGACCGACCCGAAGGGCGGCTATTTCGTCAACCTCGACGTCTGGCCGGGCACCGCGCGGCGCACCGTGTCGCTGGCGAAGGATGCGGGGATCGCCGTCACCGAGGCGGGCGCGTCATTCCCGTATCGAAAAGACCCCGACGACAAGAACATTCGGATCGCGCCGACGTTCCCGTCGCTTCCCGACCTGCGAGAGGCCATCCACGGGCTGGCCACGTGCGCGCTGCTGGCTGCGACAGAGGCACTGCTCAAGGGCTAGGCCTGCTTCGTACTGGCCTCGTTTGTGAATCTGACGTCGCAAATCCCAAAAAATCGTCGTCAGGTTCACAAACGAAAGCCGCGCGAGCGCATCGCGTTCTCGACGCGGGCGATATAGGTGACGCGTCGGTAGCGCAGCAGGTCCCGGCTGACCCTGATGATGATCCAGCCCAGCTCGGTCAACGCGAACTGCTTGTCGATATCGCGTTGTCGCACTGCGGGATCGGTCCAGTGTTGTGGCCCGTCGTATTCGATTCCCACCTTCAGATCGTCGTAGGCCATGTCGAGGCGCGCGACGAACTGCCCATACTCATCGAAGACACAGAACTGCGTGCGCGGCGGTGGAAGGCCCGCGTCGATTAGCGCCAATCGGGCGATAGTCTCCTGCGGCGATTCAGCACCGCCGTCCAGCAGCGGTAGGACCCGCTGCAGGCGCGGCATGCCGCGCGCGCCGGGGTGATCAGCGATCACGGCCTCGATGTCAAGGCGCTTGACGCCGGTCGCGCTGGCAAGAGCATCGAGTCGTTGCACCGCGGCGTTTCGGGACCTGATGTGTCGGCCGAGGTCGAAGGCGGTGCGGGCGGGGTTCGTCACGGGTATCCCGTTGACCACCAAGATCTCGTCCGCCAGCACCTTCTCGGTCCGCACTATGAGCATTGGTGGCGGCCGTCGGTTGTCGTGGATGAGTTGCGCCGGCTCCGTCGCGTCGATCCACTTCGTGCCCAGTAAGGCCGCAGCCGATAAGCCGGCGACGATGCCGCGGCCCTTCGACCAAATCCACGCGGCCCTAGCCCGCTCGTGCGCCGGCAGCGAGATACCGCGTGGCGCATAAATATTCGGATACACCGGTTCGTAAAGGCGACGCATCGCGCGCTCTGAGATGAGTCCGACCGACAATGCCTCGGATCCGACGAACGGAGACTCGATCATGAGCACTACGTTGCGCGCCGAGACCGACGGATCGGCAGTCGTCCAGCGCCGTTATCCACAGGGCCGCCGCCGTTTGTGAAACTGACGACGAAAATCGCCCGAAAACGTCGCCAGATTCACAATTGAGCCCGAGCAGCAGCGGCCTGCCCAGGCGCCCCGACCGTCGGACCGTCTCGGTAGCCTGCTGTGCGTGGCGCTCTACCGCAAATACCGACCGTCGACATTCGCAGACGTGGTCGGGCAGGAGCACGTCACCGAGCCGCTGTCCACGGCGTTGACGGCCGGGCGCATCAACCACGCCTACCTGTTCTCCGGGCCACGGGGTTGCGGTAAGACGTCGTCTGCGCGGATCCTCGCCCGCTCGCTGAACTGCGAGCAGGGCCCGACCGCGACGCCGTGCGGGGTCTGCGATTCCTGTGTCGCGTTGGCCCCGAACGGTCCGGGCAGCGTGGACGTCGTCGAGCTCGACGCGGCCAGCCACGGTGGCGTCGACGACACCCGCGAGCTCCGGGATCGCGCGTTTTACGCCCCTGCGCAGTCGCGGTACCGCATCTTCATCGTCGACGAAGCGCACATGGTGACCACCGCGGGATTCAACGCGCTGCTGAAGATCGTCGAGGAGCCGCCCGACCACTTGATCTTCGTGTTCGCGACGACCGAGCCCGAGAAGGTACTGCCCACCATCCGCTCGCGTACCCACCACTACCCGTTCCGGCTGCTGGCGCCTCGAACGATGCGCACACTGCTCGAGCGGATCTGCCAGCAGGAGGGTGTTCAGGTCGACGAGACGGTATATCCGCTGGTGATCCGCGCCGGCGGCGGCTCGCCGCGCGACACCCTCTCGGTGCTCGACCAGCTGCTGGCCGGCGCCGACGACAACCGCGTCGCCTATCCCAGGGCGCTCGCGCTGCTGGGCGCCACTGACGTCGCTTTGATCGACGACGCAGTCGACGCGTTGGCGGCCGGGGACGCCGCGGCGTTGTTCGGCGCCGTCGAATCGGTCATCGACGCCGGACATGACCCGCGCCGGTTCGCCACAGATCTGCTCGAACGTTTCCGGGACCTGATAGTGCTGCAGGCCGTGCCCGACGCCGCCGCCCGAGGAGTCGTCGACGCGCCCGGTGACGTGCTGGAGCGCATGCGCGATCAGGCGGCCAGGATCGGCACGGGCACGTTGACGCGCTACGCCGAAGTCGTGCACGCCGGTCTCGGCGAGATGCGCGGGGCCACTGCGCCGCGGCTGCTCCTCGAAGTGGTGTGCGCCCGGCTGCTGCTGCCGTCGGCGAGCGACACGGAATCGGCTCTGCTGCAACGGATTGAGCGCATTGAGACGCGGATGGATATGTCAATCCCCAGCGATGGCACCTCCAGCGCCGCATCAGCGTCCTCGGATAAGTCAAGGCAATACAGCCGCAAGAGCAAGGCCAGCACGCCGACCGAGCCGCCGAGAGCCGCGCCCGAACCCGTCGCGCCTGCGCCGTCACCGCCGCCCGTGCGCCCGCCCTCCGATCCAGTGGTGGTGGCGCCCCCAGCTCCGTCCGTCGCCGTCCCCGGTGAGCCCGACGCCGCCGCGATCCGCAGGCAGTGGTCCACCGTGCTGGACAAGGTGCGCGAACGCAGTCGCTCGCTGGCGGTCATGCTCGCCGGTGCCGTCGTGCGCACCGTCGACGGCGGCACGCTGATGTTCACTCACGAGTCGGCGCCGCTGGCGAAGCGGCTGAACGAGCAGCGCAACGCAGACGTCGTCGAGGAAGCGTTGAAGGATGCGCTCGGTGTGGGTCTGAAGGTGCGCTTCGAGGTCGGCTCGCCCGCCGAAGGGGCGACGGCGGCGCCGACGGATGCCGCGGCGACGCAGGTTCAGCGCGACGAGGAGAACAGCATGCTGGCAGAAGCCGGCAGCGACACCGCGGAAACCGTGCGGCGCGATCCCGAGGAAGCAGCGCTCGAGCTTCTACAGAACGAACTCGGTGCCCGCCGCATCGACGGCGGCTAGCAAAATCCTGAGGCCGCCGTTGACTATTGTCATCAACGGCAATAATCCGCCAATGGCTATTTTGGGCAAACTTCTGTAGGGCGGGTCGAGCGGTGTCAAACTCCGTCCATGGCAGTCCGTCCCCTTTGGCGAATCCCGCTGATTGTTGCTCGGGAGCGGCGCCACCCGCTGGGACGCCAACGCGTGCCCGAGCCGATGGTCATGGACGACCCGGAATCCGTCGCACAGTTTCACGAGGGCGGCGTCTCGAATCCCGGCCAACAAGCGGTCTACGACTTCAGCGCGCGAGCACTGGATGCGCTACTGCCACACGGTGCGCGCCTGCTCGACCTCGGCGTCGGCTCGGGGCGCGCGCTGAGTGCCTTACTGCGAAGGCGGTTGGACGTCACCGCCACGGCCGTCGATCTCGCGCCCAACATGCTGGCGACTGCCCGCGAACTCTTCGTCGCAGAGCGCCAGGCCGACCGCGTGCAACTCGTGGAAGGCGATATCACCGCGTTGCCGGACGAGTTGGCCGCAGCGGATTGGGACGGGGTTTCGTGCGTATGGACCCTTCATCAGCTTCCGGATTTCGACATCTTGCGAGGAGCCCTGCGCCAGATCGCTGCGCTGCGCGCAAACTGCGGAGCGGCGTTGTGGATCTTCGACTTTCAGCGTCTGCGTGACCCCTCGGCGCTTGCGGCGTTGATCCAGTGCATGGTCCCCGCCATGCCGCCGGTGCTGCGCAAAGATGCGCTGGCCAGTGAGGCGGCGGGGTTCACTCTCGCGGAGCTTTCGGCCGAATTAGCCGCCGTCGGGCTAGACGGCATGAGCCATGGTCATGCAAGACCCTTGCCCTACCTCCAAGCACATTGGCTGCCGGCCGACGGCGCGCGACTGAATGGTCATCCTTCACATGCATTCGACCCGCGGCTGAGCGGCATTGTCCGCCGCGATGCAGCACTGCTGCGCTGGGGATTCACGGCCAAACCGTTTGCGTAATCGCGCTTAGGGCGTCCACCACGGCCGCAGCGGAAGCCCGCCGTCGTTGCCGCTCTTATCGAGCTTGACGGCCAAAACTTGGTGCAGCTGAACGACATTGGTCTCGAAGCCCAACCGCGACCCCGCCATGTAGAGACCCCATACCTTGGCGGTGGGTAGACCCACCTCGGCGACGGCCTCATCCCAGTGCTCGACGAGGTTGCGGCACCAGTCGCGCAGCGTCAGCGCGTAATGGTTGCGCAGGTTCTCCTCGTGAACCACCTCGAGGCCGACGTCCTGTGCCTCGGTGATGATCCGGCCCGACCCGGTCAGTTCGCCGTCGGGGAAGACGTAGCGGTCGATGAAACCACCGGCCGCCGCACCGGTTCGGTTGTCGTGGCGGGTGATGCAGTGGTTGAGCAGCAGCGCGCCGGTGCGCATCTTCGACTGCAGGAAGCTGAAGTACGACGGGTAATTGTGCACGCCGATGTGCTCGGTGAGCCCGATCGACGACACCGCGTCGAAGCCGGTCTCGGTGATGTCGCGGTAATCGCCGTGACGGACCTCGGCGAGGTCGGTCAGGCCCTGGTCGGCGATCGCCTTCTGCGCCCAGGTCGCCTGCTCCCGCGACAACGTGACACCGATCGCCTTGACACCCTGCCGGGCTGCGTAGCGGACCATGCCGCCCCAGCCGCAACCCACGTCGAGCAGTCGGTCGCCGGGCGACAGGCGCAGCTTGTCGAACACCAGCCGGTACTTGTTCTCCTGCGCCTCCTCCAGCGTGGCGTCTGCTTCTGGATAGCACGCGCAGGTGTAGGTCATCGATGGGCCGAGTACCCATTCGTAGAACGTGTTCGACACGTCGTAGTGGTGATGGATCGCCTCGGCGTCGCGAGACTTGCTGTGCCGCAGGCCCTCTGCGATGCGACGCCACCGCGGCAACGCTTCCTGCGGCGGCGGCGCAATGGGCTTGAGGTGTTCGATACCGATCGATCGCACTATCTGGGCCAGCACCCGCGCCGGGGGCCTCTTGAAGTCCATCTTTTCGGCGAGCGCCCGCAGCAGTTCGTAGGGGTCGCCGGGGTGTACCCCATGCGGCTCCACGTCACCGGAGACGTAGGCCCTGGCAAGCCCTAGCTCGCCCGGCGCCGTCGCGAGATACGTTGTGCCGCGTGGAGTCAGCAGGTCCAAGCCCAGAGTGGCGTCCTCGGGACCTGCCGTACTTCCGTCGTACGCGCTGAATTTCAGCGGGATCTCGTCTCCCGCCGCGAAGATCTCCAGGATCTCGGCCAGCGTCAACTTCTTGGCCGGCGCATGCGCCGCGTGTTCTTCGTATGTGGTCATCGCCTCTGCACCGCCTTCGCATACAGATCCAGCAGACGTGAATCGGGGTCGTATGTCTTCTTCACCGTTTTATAGGCTTCCCCGCCGTAGAGGTCGTCGAACTCGTCCTGAGAATAAAAGGCGTCGGAGTACAGCGATTTGTGCCCTTCCAGGTCGCCGACCTTGCGCTCGATCAGCTTGTTGGTGTGGCCGGGTTCCGGCCCGACCGGGACCGATGACCAGAAGCCGATGTTGACATAGGTGTGGTGTGGTCGGATGGGGTACAGCGGCCAACCGGTGTCGCCGCGCAACCGCAGCGGGCACAGCCAGATCGGCTCGATCGGCACGTTGGTCAAGAACCAGTCGAGGAATTCGACGCACCGCTCGATCGGCACCTCGACGTCCTGCACGACCCGCTCCAAAGGCGGCCTGCCGTTGCGCTTCTCGATCCGGTCGGCGATGTTGAAACGCTGGTCGTAGCCGATCAGCTTCCAATAAAAGCTGCTGCGCCGGTAGCGCCGCGGCCATAGCCGACGCAGCTTGGGGTTCTGTGCGCCGAATGCGCGCGAACACCAGAACCAGTCGGTGTCCCACCGCCACAGGTAGTCGTAAATGGTGAGTCGGTCGTGTTTCTCGGCGCCTTCTGTCTCGCCGTCATGCTGGATCGAGCGGTAGTAGATGCGCTGGCCGGTGTAGTCGCTGACGGGTCCCGGCGTCGCGGTCTTGACGCCGACGCACAGGTAGCTCTCCTCGGAGCTGAACACCACACCGTCGAGGTAGTCGATCGGAGTGCCGTCGATGCCGCCCGTCTCGATGATGCGGTCCATCGTCGCCACCAGATCCCGCAGCGAGTGAAATCGCAGGTGCCGCAGCGCCACAAACGGCTTAACGGGTTCCAGCTCGATCTTCAGTCTGACCGAATAGCCCAGCGTCCCATACGAGTTCGGGAAGGCGCGGTATAGATCGGCGTTGCGTTCGGGTGACGCGGTGACGATGTCACCGGTGCCGGTGAGGATGTCCATCTCGAGCACCGACTCATGCGGCAGGCCGTTGCGAAACGATGCCGATTCGATGCCGAGCCCGGTGACCGCGCCGCCGAGGGTGATGGTCTTCAGTTGCGGCACGACCAGGGGCGACAACCCGTAGGGCAACGTCGCGGCGACGAGGTTCTCGTAGGTGCACATGCCCGCAACGTCGGCGGTACCCGCATCGGGATTCACCTCGATGACGCCTGTCAGGCCCGACGTGTCCAGGCCCTTGGCGTCGCTTTTCGCGCGGGTGCGGAACAGGTTCGACGTTGGTTTGGCCAGCCGGACGGTGGCCGTCGGAGGGATGGCACGGTAGCTGGCGAGGAGCCGCTGTACGCCGGCGGCATGGGCAGCACGTGCGTCGGTTGCCGGAACGGACACGCATATACGCTAGTCCGCGGTCGCGGCCGATGCGACCGCATCGCGATGAGGGGAGTCACCTGATGGGACAGGTCAGCGCAGCGAGCAGCGTCTTGATCGACGCGGCGCCGGAAAAAGTGTTGACGGCTGTGGCGGATTACACAACGGTGCGGCCGAAGATCCTCTCCGAGCACTACCGGGATTACCAGGTCATCGAGGGTGGTCAGGGTGCCGGCACGGTGGCGAGCTGGAAGTTGCAGGCCACCAAGTCGCGGGTGCGCGACGTCAAGGCCACCGTCGACGTCGCGGGTCACACCGTCATCGAGAAGGACACCAACAGCTCGATGGTCACCAATTGGACCGTCGCGCCCGCAGGATCGGGATCGTCGGTCACGCTGAAGACGTCGTGGCAGGGCGCCGGCGGCATCGGCGGCTTCTTCGAGAAGACGTTTGCGCCGCTGGGGCTGAAGAAGATCCAGTCCGAAGTGCTGGAAAACCTGAAGAAGGCCGTCGAGTCCAGCTAGCGCGGCTGGACATGAGCACGCTGAGCACAATGCGCAATATGTGAACAGCTACCGGCAAGGCAGCTAACGAGCGCAAGCGCGACACCGCGGCGGCTCCCTTTGCACACTGCGAAAGCAAGTGTCCGCAACAACAATTCAAGGGAGTTTGCCATGAACAAGAAATTTCTGGCCGCGGGAATGGCGGGCTGTGCATTCCTGGCCACCGCTGCCGTCTCGCCGGCGTTGGCCTCCGCCAGGCCGCTCGACAATGCCCAGTTCTTCATCGAGAACGACACCACTGCGCCCATGGTTTTCGACGGGTTCACCGACGACGGGGGTCAGAACGCCTTCATCTTCAACAGGGACGGCAATATCGCGCCCGGCGACACTCTACTTATCACGCTGGTCGAAGACGGCGACAATTTGGTCAAGAACACCGCCGACTATCACTTCGCGGACGGCAGTGGCGCCGTGGGTATCACGATGATGACCTACAACGAAGGGTCGGGAAATTCCATGGTCGCCCATTTCAACAACGGCAAATACAGCTCGCACACGAATAACGACGACCTGCCGACGTACAAGCTCTACATCACACCGGCCAGCTAGTTCCCGGCTAGCGCGGCTGGGCCCCGAGGAAGCCCGCGATCCCGCGCACCACCGCGTCTGCGTATTTCTGCCTGCCCTCAGGGCTGGTGATCAGGCCCGCATCGGCAGGGTTCTTCATATTGCCGAGCTCGACGAGGATCGACGGGTACTGCGCCAGGTTCAGGCCCGCGATATCGGAGCGCGGGTTCAGGCCACCGGTGCCGATGTAGGTCGAGGGCACCAGGCCCGACGCCTGCAGCTGGTCGCGCATGGTCTGGGCGAACTGCACCGACCGGCCCGCCTGGACCTGGTTGAGCGGCGGCGACGAGTACAGCACGTGGAATCCGCGGCCGGTGGGCGGGCCGCCGTCGGCGTGGATGCTGACGACGGCGTTGGGTCGCAGCGCGTTGGCCATCGCCGCGCGCTCGTCGACGCAGGGCCCCAGGCCGGTGTCGTTACCGCGCGACATCGCGGTCCGCACGCCGAGCGCCGTCAGCGCCTGGCGGATCCGCAGGGTGGTTTCCCAGGTGAAGCTGTGTTCGGGGTAGCCGTCGTTGGTGGAGGTGCCGCTTTCCTGACAGTTCTTGGTGCCGCCGCGGCCGGTGGGCACCTGGCGGCTGATCGAGTCGTCATTGGCGCCGTTGTGGCCGGGGTCGAGGAACACGATCATGCCCGCGATGTTGGCGGGGGCGGCGGATGCGGGGCTGGCTAGCGTCGACGCCGCGACGACTAGGCAGGCAGCCGCGGTCGCGCCGACACGCAGGATCGCTGACACGTGCACCGCGTCAAGGTAGCCGCTCGGCGACTAGGCTTGAAAGGCCAAACCGCCGCGTGCAAGCGAGCGAAACCAAGTCGAGACCACGTAGTAACCAAGACGCAAGGGGACCAGTCATGCAACCCGGAGGCCAGCCCGACATGTCGGCGCTGCTCGCGCAGGCGCAACAGGTACAGCAGAAGCTGATGGAGGCCCAAGAGCAGCTCGCCAACACCGAGGTGCACGGGCAGGCCGGCGGCGGTCTGGTCCAGGTCACCATGAAGGGCAGCGGGGAAGTGGTGGGGGTCTCGATCGATCCGAAGGTCGTCGACCCCGACGATGTCGAAACGCTGCAGGACCTGATCGTCGGCGCGCACGCCGACGCAGCGCGGCAAGTCACGCTGCTCGCCCAAGACCGGCTGGGGCCGCTGGCCGGCGGCATGGGCGAGCTGGGTATTCCGGGGCTCTAGTTGTTCGAGGGACCCGTTCAGGACCTGATTGACGAGCTCGGCAAGCTGCCAGGCATCGGCCCGAAAAGCGCGCAGCGCATCGCCTTTCACCTGCTGTCGGTCGAACCACCTGACATCGACCGGCTGACGGCCGTGCTCAACAAGGTGCGCGACGGCGTCAAGTTCTGCGCGGTGTGCGGCAACGTCTCCGACGACGACCGCTGCCGCATCTGCTCCGACCCGCGCCGCGACGCGTCGCTGGTGTGCGTCGTCGAGGAGCCCAAGGATGTACAGGCCGTCGAGCGGACGCGCGAATTTCGCGGCCGCTACCACGTTTTGGGTGGCGCGCTGGATCCGCTGTCGGGCGTCGGGCCCGAACAATTGCGAATCCGGGAGCTGTTGAACAGGATTGGCGAACGCGTCGACGGGGTGGACATCGCCGAGGTCATCATCGCGACCGATCCGAATACCGAAGGCGAAGCGACGGCCACGTATCTGGTCCGAATGCTGCGCGACATACCGGGTCTGACGGTGACGCGTATCGCGTCGGGCCTGCCGATGGGCGGGGACTTGGAGTTCGCCGACGAGTTGACGCTGGGCCGAGCGCTGTCGGGCCGTCGCGCGCTCACTTAAGCCTAGGCCGCGACACTCCCGCCGCGTTCGATCAGCGCCGCCTCCACTCTGGCCAACCAGTCGTGCGGATCGTCTTCTGCGATCACCCGAATGACGATCCACCCCAGCGCTTCCAGCATACGAAGCCGTGCGATGTCCTTGACGTACTGCTTGCGGTCTTTGCGGTGGTGATCGCCGTCGTATTCGACCGCGACCATGAAATCTCGCCAAGCCCATATCGAGCCATGCGACCGGTTGCGTCGACCGCGCCAACACCGGTATCTGCGTCTCGGGCCGTGGAAAACCGGCGTCGTGCAACCACAACCGGGTCAGGCTCTCGCGCGGGGACTCCGCGCCTCCGTCGACCAGTAGGAGCAGCTCGCGGAGTTGACGCACACCGCGGGCGCGCGGATACCGCTCAGCGAGTGCGAGCACGGATTCGCGGGAGAACTTCTGGTTCCACATCAGCGCGTCGAGCCGCGCCAGTGCTTCCGGCCGCTCGAGGTGGCGGCCCAGATCGAAGGCGGTGCGGACTCTGGATGTGACGGGAAGACCCGCGACACGGGTGATCTCGTCGTCAGCCACTCGCTCCGTGCGGGGGATCAGACCCTCCTGTGCCAGGCATTTCACTCCGACGAGTTCGATCGGAACATTCGGATCAACCCAGGGGGCACCGTGTAGGGACGATGCGGCCACTCCGGCGATCACCCCTCTGCGCCGTGATGCGAGCCAGGCCCCAGTCGCTCGGTCACGCAGGGACGCCTCGCGGTCCTTCTCGATGTAGACGCCGCGGTAGAGATTTTTGTACCAGCGTCTGAGTTCGTGACGTGTCACCACGCCCGCCGCGACGGCTTCGCCGCCCAAAATGACCGCACCCATGACTGCATCATGCATCCGGACCCCGACACGTCCTTCAAGTCAGACTTTTGTAGGAGAAGTGCGAGAAGGCCTCTACAAAAGTCGGATTTCGCGATCAGCGTCAGGGTCGACGCGTAGCGACTTACACGCGGCGCGGGGCGGCGAGGCGTTCGCGTCGCAGCAGGTCCACCTCGGGCAGGTCCAGCGGCGGCAGTTCACCGACGACGCGCGACAGCAGATGATCGGCGAGCTGCGGGTTACGGGCCAGGCACGGGCCGTGCAGGTACGTCGCGACGACGCTGCCCTGCACCGCGCCGTCGACGCCGTCGCCCGCCCTATTGCCCGCACCGGAAAGGACGCGCGCCAGCGGTTGGGCATCCGGGCCCACAACCGTTCCGCCGCGGTGATTTTCGAAGCCGGTCAGCTTTTCGGTCAGGCCAACCAGCAACGGCTGGCTGACGACTTCGCCGATGGTCCGCCTCGGCTGCGGCGACGTCGTCAGGTCCAGCAGCCCGACGCCGTCGACCCGCTCGCCCGCGGAGGTCTCATACCAATGTCCCAGCACCTGTATCGCCGCGCAGATCGCCAGCACCGGAGCGCCTTTCGCGGCCGCCTCCTGCAGACCGGGATAGCGGATGAGGTGGCGGGTTGCCAGCCGCTGCGCGTAGTCCTCGGCACCGCCGAGGGTGTATATGTCCAGCGTCGACGGCACCGCATCGTCGAGAGTGATGTTGACGATCTCGGCGTCGATTCCCCGCAGCCGCAACCGCTGTCGCAGCACCACCGAGTTGCCGCCGTCGCCGTAGGTGCCCATCACGTCGGGCAGCACCAGCCCGATTCGCACCGTCGAATCAGCCACGAGACAGCGCTCGATTCAACGCCAGGAACGCCGTGTAGTTCGCAACCACCTCGACGTGTCCGGACGGACACGACTTGATCGCGTCAACGGCGTTGTGCACCAAGGTGTGTTCGACGCCCGCATACCCCAGGCGCACCGCCAGGTCGGTGCCACGTTCCCCGGCCGCCACCACCGGATGGTTCACGAAGTGCTCGAAGTTGACGTCCCACAGCCACGACAGGTCCTCGCCGTCGGGCACCTGCCCGTTGACCGAGATCACCACCGAACCGGCGTCGGTGTCGACCATCGACAGCGCCTCCTGCCAACCGGCCGGGTTTTTGGCCAACAACATCCGCACGGTGTGCGGGCCCAGCTGCAGGGTGCTGTAGCGGCCCGCGACCTCGTCGACACCCGACGCCGCCGCTACCGCCGCGGCCGGATCGGCACCCATCGCCACCGCCGCGGCCACCGCCTGAGTTGCGTTGCCGCGGTTGACCGTTCCCGGCAGCGCCAGCTGCATCGGCAGAGCCAACCCGTCGGGTCCGTAGATGGTGGTGTCGTCGTACCACCACTGCGGCGTGGGCCGCTTGAAGTCCGTGCCCGTCGAATACCAGTGGCTGCCGTCGCGGACGATGATCTCGCCGCTGCGCGGACAGCTCACCGAATCGTTGGCCCAGCTGCCGCCGGCGGCGACCCACACCACGTTCGGGCTGTCGTAGGCCGCCGACGTCATCAGTACGTCATCGCAGTTGGCGACGACGACGGTGTCGGGGTGTCGCGAGAGCCCGCCCCGCAGCGTGCGTTCGATGTGGTTGATCTCACCCACCCGGTCGAGCTGATCGCGCGACAGGTTCAACAGCACGATGACCGCGGGATCGACCGCGTCGGCCACGTGCGGCACGTGCATCTCGTCGACCTCGAGCGCCGCCAGGTCGGCCTCACGCGCCGCGGCCAGCGCGGCCACCAGGCCTGCGTCCATGTTGGCGCCCTCGGCGTTGGTCGCGACGGGCCCCAGCGTGCCCAGCGCCGCCGCCACCATGCGGGTGGTGGTGGACTTGCCGTTTGTGCCGGTCACAATGGCCGTGCGGCGTTGTTGTCCGAGCTGGCCAAGGATGGATTTGTCCAGTGTCATCGCGACGAGCCCGCCGATCATGGCACCGGCGCCGCGGCCGGTCACCCGCGACGACCAGCGTGCGGCGGCTCCGGCCGCCAGCGCGATACGTCCACGAGCGGTAACCATTCCGTGCAGTTTATGTGGCCGACACGCGCCCTTCTCGGGCAAGGCTTGTCGGATCACCGTGCCATCCTGACGTTGTGAGCCATACGTGGGGCCGGCCCGCCGCCGAGCCCGGCGAGGGTTGGGCGGTCGTCGACGTCGAGACAACCGGTTTCCGACCGGGACAAGCTCGCATCGTCAGCGTCGCCGCATTGGCCGTCGGTGATGACGGCAACGTCGAGCACAGCGTCTCCACCCTGCTGAACCCCGGTGTGGATCCCGGGCCGACGCACGTACACGGCCTGACTGCGGACATGCTCGAAGGCCAACCGTGCTTCGCCGACGTTGCGGCCGAGTTGATCGAGGTGCTGCGCGGTCGCACCCTGGTCGCGCACAACGTCGGGTTCGACTACTCGTTCCTGGCCGCCGAGGCGGAGCTGGCCGCGGTCGAACTCCCTATCGACTCGGTCATGTGCACGGTGGAGCTGGCCCGTCGGCTCGACCTCGACATCGCCAACATGCGCCTGGAAACGCTCGCGGCGCACTGGGGCATCACCCAGATGCGGCCGCACGACGCGCTGGACGACGCCCTGGTGCTGGCGCAGATCCTCAAGCCGGCGCTGGTGCGGGCACGCGAGCGCAAGGTTTGGCTGCCGCTGCGGCCGGTCGAGCGGCGGCGCTGGCCCAGCGGGCTCGTCACGCACGACGAGCTGCGCCCGCTCAAGATGATCGCCTCACGGACGCCGTGCCCGTATCTCAACCCGGGCCGCTTCGTTGCGGGTCGCCCCCTCGTACAGGGCATGCGCGTCGCGCTCTCGGCCGAGGTGTCGCGCACCCACGAGGAACTCATCGAGCGCATCCTGGCCGCGGGGCTGGCCTACTCCGACGCCGTCGACCCCGAGACGTCGTTGGTGATCTGCAACGAGACCAAACCTGAGCAGGGAAAGGGCTACCAGGCCAACGAGTTGGGCGTGCCGCTGGTCAGCGACGCGGAGTTCATGGAATGCCTCGACGGCGTGGTCGGCGGTACGGGCATCGAGGACTTCATCGACGAAACCCTCACCGGTGGCCAGTACACGTTGTTCTGACCGTCATCTTCGAAAGTCAACTTCGAAAGAGGTAGGCGGTGCCCACTCACCGAACGGTTTTCAATCATGTCGGGCTGTGCGTCACCGACCGCGAGCGCTCGCGCCGGTTCTACGAGGGGCTGCTCGGATTTCAGTTCTGGTGGGACCTCGAGCTTCCCGACGAAGGCACCGCCGCGCTTCTCCAATTGGAACCGCCCATCGGAGTCCGGGCGACCTACCTCGTCCTTGACGCTTTCGTGCTGGAGCTCATCGACTACTCGCAACGCGACGTAAGAACCGGTTCGCAGCGGGTGATGGACGAGGTCGGGCTCACCCACATCTCGCTGTCGGTGTCCGATCTGGCCGGTGTGCTGGCGCAGGTCGCGGACTTCGGTGGAGCCGTCGTCTCGGCGACCGAGCAGTTCGCCATGATCCGCGATCCCGACGGCCAGCTGATCGAGCTGCTGCCCGACACGTGGCCCGCCAACCTGCCGCCGCGGCCGTAAGAAATTCTTGCAGTACTACATCTGTAGTGATACCTTCCGATACTATGACAACCACTACAGACGTAGTACACCGTAATTCGTTCGCGTCGACGTTCTACCGCCGCGGATACTTCTTCAAGGAAGCCGCCATGCTGACGATCGGCCTCGGCGTCCTCATCCATGTGCTGCGGGTCCTCTTCGGCGACGATTTCACCGTGCATCACGTCGCAACCCCGACGACAGACAAGATCCTGCTCGTACCGATGACGTATGCGGCCGTCGCCGGGATCATGCTTCTGGTCAAGGGCCGCGTCGCATTCGCCGACAAGCGTCACCGGGCGCTGTTCACCGGGTCGGTGGTCTATATCGCCGGCAGCGTGCCGCTGCACATCTACTGCAGCTACGTCATCTGGGACACCTCGTTGATGACATGGTTCCCGATGTGGTTCAGCTACTTCCTGCTGATCGTCGTCTACCCAGTGTTCCTGACGATGTTCGCCAAGCTGCACTATAAGAATTGATGCCTCCCAACCTCGAACGACGGAGCCAGATCCTCGACGCCGCCATCGACATCCTGTGTGACGACGGCGTCGGGGGTCTTACGCATCGGCAGGTCGACAGCCGCGCCGGCGTGCCCGCAGGCACGACGTCGAACTACTTCCGCACCCGTCAGGCATTGCTCGAAGCGACCGCGGCCAGGACCGTGGAACTGCACTGGCAGCGTGTTGAGGAGCTGCAGGCCGCGGTCGGCCCGATGTCTCGAGAAGCGTTGAAGGCGTTGATGATTCGGATGCTCGAACCAGGCGAGCAATTCCGTCGCTGGACGTTGGCGCGGTTCGAACTGTTCATGGAGAGCACCCGACGCGAAGAGCTGCGGCCGCTGATGGCGGAACTCCAAGCGGCAGCGGTGAAGTCGGCGACGCTCATCATCGAGGCCGCCGGCTTCAGGCCGACACCGGAGCGGATGGACGAACTCGCCACGGTGCTCAACGGCCTGGCGTTCAGCAACCTCACGTTCGCCTCCGGCCCGGGTGCGGTGGACGCAGCTGGTCTCGTCGACCGCCTGCTGAACGCCTTTCTCGACTAGCGCGCGGCGCGGTTGACCGCCGACACCACCGCCCGCAGCGATGCGGTGGTGATCGACGTCGCGATCCCGACACCCCAGACGGTCCTGCCCCCGACGGACGCCTCGACGTACGCGGCGGCCTGCGCCTCTTCACCCGCAGACAGTGCGTGCTCCGAGTAGTCCAGCACCGAGACGTCAAAACCTATGGCGCCCAAAGCATCAACGAAGGCCGCCAGCGGACCGTTTCCGGCGCCGACGATCTCGCGTTCGACGCCGTCGACCTTGACGACCGCCTCGATGGTGTCGGTGCCGCCGTCGACCTCCGAGGCGGTCACCTTCTGCCGGATGCGCTCCAGCGGCCGGATCGGCGCCAGGTACTCCTCGGCGAATACGTCCCACATCTCCTTCGGCGACACCTCGCCGCCCTCGCCGTCGGTGATCTTCTGGATCGCCTGACTGAACTCGATCTGCAACCGCCGCGGCAGCGCCAGGCCGTGATCGGCCTTCATGATGTAGGCCACCCCGCCCTTGCCGGACTGCGAATTCACCCGGATGACGGCCTCGTAGGTACGCCCGACGTCTCGCGGATCGATGGGCAGATACGGCACCTGCCACAGCAGGTCGTCGACATCCGAGTCGGCGGCGTCGGCGTCGACCTTCATCTGGTCGAGCCCCTTGTTGATGGCGTCCTGGTGGCTGCCGGAGAAAGCCGTGTAGACCAGATCGCCGCCGTACGGGTGACGTTCGGGTACCGGCAGTTGATTGCAGTACTCGACGGTGCGACGGATCTCGTCGATGTTGGAGAAGTCGATCTGCGGGTCGACGCCGCGGGAGAACAGGTTCAGGCCCAGCGTGACCAGGCAGACGTTGCCCGTGCGTTCGCCGTTGCCGAACAGGCAGCCCTCGATCCTGTCGGCACCGGCCTGATATCCCAATTCGGCTGCGGCGACCGCTGTTCCGCGGTCGTTGTGTGGGTGCAGGCTCAGGATGATCGAGTCCCGCGGGATCAGGTTCCGGTGCATCCACTCGATCGAGTCGGCATACACGTTCGGGGTGGCCATCTCGACGGTCGCGGGCAGGTTGACGATCAGCGGGACATCGGGAGTGGGCTTGATGATCTCGGCGACCGAGTTGCAGACGTCGACGGCGTATTCCAGTTCCGTACCGGTGTAAGACTCAGGGCTGTACTCGAAGCGCCACAACGTGCCGGGGTATTTCTTGGCCTCCTGGACGCACATGCGCGCGCCGTCGGTCGCGATGGCCTTCACCGCATCCCGGTCGGCGCGGAACACGACGCGCCGCTGCAGGATCGACGTGGAGTTGTAGAAGTGCACGATCGCGCGCGGCGCACCTTCACACGCCAGAAACGTCCGCTCGATCAGTTCCGGACGGCACTGCGTCAGCACCTGGATCGTGACGTCGTCGGGGATGGCACCCTCGGTGATGATCTCGCGGACGAAGTCGAAGTCGGTCTGGCTGGCCGACGGGAACCCGACCTCGATCTCCTTGTAGCCCATCCGCACCAGCAGGTCGAACATGCGGCGCTTGCGGGCGGGGCTCATCGGGTCGATCAGCGCCTGATTCCCGTCGCGCAGGTCGACGGCACACCACATCGGGGCGCGCTCGATCACGGTGTCGGGCCAGGTGCGGTCTGCCAGCGTGATCGGCTGGACCTCGTCGGCGAAGCTGCGGTAGCGGCTCACCGGCATGGTCGATGCGCGCTGGGTGTTCCATGCGGGCTGGCCCGGATTCGGCGGACCGGACGGCTTGGTGATCTGGCGGATAGACGCGAAGGCGTCAGGAGAATCGGATGCTGATTTCGAGAAGGTAGTCACGGTGGTTGCTCCGGGAGTTATGGGGACTCGACCGGCGCATCGCGAAAACCCGCGACGGGAAGCCGGTCTGGATCAGACCCCGTCGCGGCTGCCGAGAAGGAGCACCCGCTGCACGGCGACCACTGTACTCCCGCGTCGGTGCAGGCCCAAAACGCTCCGCTCGCCGGGCGGGTGCGCGCGCCCGGCTACAGTTGCTGCGATGAGGCGGCTCAACCGACGGTGGTGGATTGCGATAGCCGTCTTCGTGGTCGCACTGAGCGCGCTGACGCTGTCCCGCTCCGGTCTGTTCGGCCCGTCGTCGAAGGAATGCCAACCGGTCATCGACCTCCTCGACTACAACCGCTCGCAGAACGAGCAGATCTCGGCCAAGAGCGGCGACGCCAAAGGCATTCCTACCGTTACCGAGCAGAGCGCCTATCAGGCCTGGGCCGACGGCCTGGCCGTGCGCGCGCAAAACGTTCATGAGCCCGACTTGGCGCGCGATGCGACGCAGCTCGCCGTCTTGGCCAACGAGTTCGTCGGCAAGATGACCGACGTCAGAATTGAGGCGCAGTCACGCGCGCCCGGCGCGCCCGCACCCCCGGCCGTTTTCCAGATGGAGCTGTTGAACAACCAGATCGCCGAGACTCTGAAGAAGCTCTCCGACGCCTGCGGCTGACGGCCGGCACCGGGTTGTGCCTCATGGCCTGCCGCTACCGGCGGAGTAAATGAAGTGCGCGAAGCCTTTATCCTTGGTGGGATTCTCCAAGACCTGCGAAAGGTTCGACAGTGGCGCTCGTCGTGCAAAAGTACGGCGGATCATCGGTTTCTGACGCCGAACGGATCCGCCGCGTCGCTGAGCGCATCGTGGAGACCAAGAAGCAGGGCAACGACGTCGTCGTGGTCGTCTCCGCCATGGGTGACACCACCGACGACCTGCTTGACCTGGCCAAACAGGTCTGCCCGGCCCCGCCCCCGCGCGAGATGGACATGCTGCTCACCGCCGGCGAGCGCATCTCGAACGCGCTGGTCGCAATGGCCATCCACTCGCTCGGCGCACAGGCGCGGTCCTTCACCGGGTCGCAGGCCGGTGTGATCACCACCGGCACCCACGGCAACGCCAAGATCATCGACGTCACGCCCGGCCGGCTGCGGTCGGCCCTCGACGAGGGGCTGATCGTGCTCGTCGCGGGCTTCCAAGGCGTCAGCCAGGGCACCAAGGACGTCACCACGCTCGGCCGCGGCGGGTCCGACACCACCGCCGTCGCCTTGGCCGCCGCACTCAAGGCCGACGTCTGCGAGATCTATACCGATGTCGACGGCATCTTCAGCGCCGACCCACGGATCGTGCCCAACGCGCGGCACCTTGAGACGGTCTCCTTCGAGGAGATGCTCGAGATGGCGGCCTGCGGGGCGAAGGTGCTGATGCTGCGCTGCGTCGAATACGCCCGCAGGTACGACGTTCCGATTCATGTCCGCTCGTCGTACACCGACAAGCCGGGAACCATCGTCAAAGGATCAATCGGAGACATCCCCATGGAAGACGCCATCCTGACCGGAGTCGCGCACGACCGCAGCGAAGCCAAGGTCACCGTGGTCGGCCTGCCCGACGTGCCCGGATACGCCGCCAAGGTGTTCCGCGCCGTCGCCGACGCCGACGTGAACATCGACATGGTCCTGCAGAACATCTCCAAGGTCGAGGACGGCAAGACCGACGTCACGTTCACCTGCTCGCGCGACAGCGGGCCCGGTGCAGTCGAGAAGCTGACCGCCCTGCAAAAGGAGATCGGCTTCACCAAGGTGCTGTACGACGACCACATCGGCAAGGTGTCGTTGATCGGGGCGGGCATGCGCAGCCACCCCGGCGTGACGGCGACCTTCTGCGAGGCGCTGGCTGAGGTCGGGGTGAACATCGATCTGATCTCCACCTCCGAGATCAGGATCTCGGTGCTGGTCAAGGACACCGAGCTGGACAAGGCCGTCGCGGCCCTGCACGAGGCGTTCGGTCTCGGCGGCGAAGAGCAGGCTGTGGTGTACGCGGGGACGGGGCGTTAGTGAAATGGTGAACATCGGTGTGGTCGGCGCGACCGGACAGGTCGGCCAGGTGATGCGCACGCTGCTGGAGGATCGGGATTTCCCCGCGTCCTCGGTACGGTTCTTCGCCTCCGCGCGCTCCCAGGGTAAGAAGCTGGAGTTTCGCGGACAGCACATCGAGGTCGAGGACGCGGCGACGGCCGACCCGACGGGGTTGGATATCGCGCTGTTCTCCGCGGGCGCATCGATGTCGCGTGTTC
>LZSH01000319.1 GCA_001665255.1 Mycobacteriaceae bacterium 1482268.1
AACGCGCTTGAGTGCCCCGGCGAGATCCCATGTCCATCCGTGATACCCGCACTTCAGTTCCCGCAGGCCGGCGCCGGCCCCTGAGCACAACGAGTTACCGCGGTGGCGACACACGTTCTGAAACGCGCGAAGCTCACCGTCGTCGCCGCGGACGATCAGTATCGAGAACGGGCCGCACCGGTATTCGAAGTAGTCACCGGCGTCGGCCACATGGTCGACGGTGCACGCGACCTGCCACACCTTGGGCCACATCCGCTCGACTTCGAGGCGGGCGAATTCGGGGGAGTAGTACCGCTCGACGGGCACCAGCGTCGGGCTTTTCGGAGGGGTGCCGATGGCGTCTCCGCGCTGGACCTGGGCGGGATTACCGCCAGCGGCAGCCTGATGCGCTGTGTGCGTCACGACCGACCCTCCTGATCCGGCGCCGCTGGCCTGTAACGGTGTTACATTGACCACCGTAGCCGCTTGGCCGGCTACGTGGGGCAGAAGTAGCCGCTTAGTCGGCTCCATGAGGCGGAAAGAGCGTTGGTAGGGAGTTATCGTGTTCGACCTCAAGATCACCGGCGGAACCGTCGTCGACGGCACGGGCGCAGACCGGTTCACCGCCGACATCGGCGTGAGAGACGGCAAGATCGTCGAGGTTCGTCGCCGTGGGCAGGGTGATCCGCCGCTGGAGGGCAACGCCGCAGAGACCATCGACGCGACGGGCAAGATCGTCGCTCCGGGCTTCGTTGACATTCACACGCACTACGACGGGCAGGTCAGCTGGGACAGCCTGCTCGAACCGTCGAGCGGACACGGTGTGACGACGGTGGTCGCCGGCAACTGCGGCGTCGGCTTCGCTCCGGTGCGGCCGGGCCAGGAGGACTGGCTCATCGGTTTGATGGAGGGCGTCGAAGACATCCCCGGCGCCGCGCTCACCCATCGCGTAGGCGCGAACCGCGCCGTGGGCGATCTGGCTGCCGACATCGATTGCGAGTTCCTGCTTTTCGATCACGTCGAGGTATTCGGGATAGCTCTCCCAGCCCCATGAGATGCCCTCGGTGAGCGCGGCGCCCGAAACGAGCCTGCCAATCCAGAGGACATCGCGGCGATGGCGCGCCTCGTGCAGGAGGGGATCGAGGCCGGCGCACTCGGCTTCTCGACCTCACGCACGCTCGGCCATCGGGCCATCGACGGCGAGCCGGTCCCGGGCACGTTCGCCGCAGAGGACGAGTTGTTCGGGCTCGGGCGGGCGATGGCAGCCGGCGGGCGGGCAGTGTTCGAGTTGGCCCCCCAGGGGGTCGCGGGTGAGGACATCATCGCGCCGAAGAAGGAACTCGAGTGGATGCGACGCCTCGGCGCCGAGATCGACCGCCCGATCTCGTTCGGCATGATCCAGGTCGACGCCGCGCCCGATCTGTGGCGCGAGCAGCTCGACATATCCGCGGAAGCTCACGCCGCAGGCGCGCAGCTGTACCCGCAGATCGCCGCGCGGCCATTCGGCATGCTGTTCGGCTTCCCCGGCCACCACGCGTTCACGCACCGTCCGACCTTCCGCCGGCTGAAAGCGGAATGCGACAGGGAGGAGCTGGCACATCGCCTCGCCGATCCGGCCGTCAAGGCGGCGATCCTGAACGAGGACGATCTGCCGCCCGACCCGAACCTGTTGTTCGACAACATGTTCGCGCTCGTTCAGTACTCGCTGGGCCGGATCTTTTCGCTCGGTGATCCGCCGGACTACGAGCCGACCCCCGACCGGGCGGTCGAGAAGATCGCGGCTGATCGCGGTGAGGACCCGTTGTCGGTGCTGTATGACCTGATGCTCGAGCGGGACGCGACATCGATGCTGATGCTGCCGTTCTACAACTACTTCTATGGCAACCACGACGCGATCCGCGAGATGTTGCTTCATCCCGCCGGGGTGGTGGGACTGTCTGATGGCGGCGCGCACTGCGGCATGATCTGCGACGCCTCTTATCCGACGTTCCTGCTCACACATTGGGCACGCGATCGGCGCCGCGGTGAGCGGCTTCCGTTGGAGTACGTGGTGCGTAAGCAGTCTCACGACACGGCGCAGCTGTTTGGGCTCTCCGATCGCGGTGTCATCGAGGTCGGCAAGAAGGCCGACGTCAATGTCATCGACATGGGGGCACTGACGCTGCATCCTGCGCAGATGGCCTACGACCTGCCCGCGGGCGGTCAGCGTCTCGTCCAGGACGCATCGGGCTACACCGCGACGATCGTGAGCGGAGTGGTCACCCGACGCGACGGCGTCGATACCGGCGCACGTCCCGGCCGTCTGGTCCGCGGGGCCCGCTGAGTTCGGCGACTCGATCGGATGAAAGCAGTCATCACGAACGACCGCGCCGCGGGTGTCTCCGGACTCACGTTGGCTGACGTGCCCTATCCGCACATGGCGGAGAACGACGTGATCGTGAAAGTGCACGCCGCTTCCTTCACACCCGACGAACTCAGCTGGCCCGGTACGTGGACCGACCGCGCGGGCCGGGACAGGACACCCACGGTGCCCGGTCACGAGGTGTCCGGGGTGGTCGCCGAGTTGGGTTTCGGCACGACGGGGCTCGACGTCGGCCAGCCGGTCTTCGGGCTGACGGACTGGTGCCGCAACGGCACCCTCGCGGAATACGTTGCGGTGGAAGCCCGTAACCTCGCCCCGCTATGGGCCGGTGTCAACCATAGCGGGGCTGCGGCGGTCCCGATGCCAGGGTTGACGGCGTGGCAGGGCCTGTTCGACCACGGGCATCTCACAGCCGGGCAGACCGTCCTGATTCACGGCGCGGCAGGCGGAGTCGGATCGATCGCGGTGCAGCTTGCGCGCCAGGCAGGGGCGCGGGTGATCGGCAGCGGACGCACCGCCCACAAGCAGACGGTGCTCGACCACGGGGCCGACGAGTTTCTGGATCTGCGCGAGGACGGGTTGGAGCATGTCGGGCAGGTCGATGTCGTCTTCGACGTCCTCGGCGGCGAGATCCTCGATCGCTCTGCGGGATTGGTGCGCCCGGGCGGCACGCTCGTCACCATCGCCGAACCGCCGAGGGTGCAGCCCGACGGAGGACGGGCGATCTTCTTCATCGTCGAGCCTGATCGTCGTCAACTCGCGGCGCTGGCGCTGAAGCTGCGCGAAGGTGAATTGAAACCCCTTGTCGGAGCGGTGTTCTCCCTCGACCAAGCACCGTCTGCGTTCGACCCGGCTCAGCGAGCACACGGCAAGACGATCATCCGGGTCGTCGACTAGCTAGCCGCCGAGGTCGTCGGACCGGCCGGCGTCAAGCCGCGACCACTGCGGAATAGGCCGTCCGCCGATCCGCGTGTTCGAACCGTCCACGCGCCAGTCCTGCGGCCAGCCAGGAGGCGAATCCTCCCACGGCTCTTGGCGTCCGTACACGGTGAGGTCCATCAAGGCGAGGCTGTAGTCCATTGCCTCCACCCCGCGCCGCGTCGTCCAGTACGTCTCGAAGACGCGATCACCGTCGCGCAGGTAGCAGACGATGTGCATCATGCCCGCGATGCGACCGACGAGAAGCGTCTCGAGGGAGGGTAGCGCGGAATACCACGGCATATGCCAGTCCATGAACTCGCGGTAGCGGGCGCTTTCGTCGTACGGCCCCTGACAGAAGACGGCGTAGGTGATGTCGCGGGAGTGAAGGTAGGACAGCTCCTGCACCTGCGTGGTGACCCATGTGCACCCTTCGCACTGCTCTGGCGCCGGCCTTCCGCGATGCCACATGAAGTAGTACGCCAGAAGCTGCCTGCGCCCCTCGAATGCGTCGAGCAGCGTGACGGGTCCGTCCGGCCCGGTCAGTTCGAGCCCGGCGTCGATTTCGACCATCGGCAGGCGGCGGCGCGCCGCGGCGATCTCGTCGCCCTGCCGAATGTGTGCCTTCTCGCGAACGCGCAGACGCTCGATCTCGGCCTCGAATACCGCTCGGTCAACAGGAGTCGGCGTCGGCGCACTGTTGACGGAATCACGGTGTGGCGAACCGTTTTTCACCGTTTACTTCCCCTTCGACTACTCGACGATGTCCGTTTCGGCGGGGCCGAACAGGAACAGGTGATCGAGCACTGGAGTCGGGTCGTCTGACCAGTCCATCGCAGCGAGCTGTTTCCGACTGCGGCGCCCGGTCCGCCAACGCAGAGCCTCGAATCGTGTAGTGGACAAGGACAATTCCGCCCCACCATCGGGTCCGCTCCGGTACTCGGCGTCCTCCACCGTCACGCGCAACGGCACCGGCGTCCGAAGGTTTGTGAGCAAGCGGTCCGAGGAGTAGTGAACCGCGTCTGAGTCGCGGGCTCCCGGTCTGCCGATCGCAGCGCGAATGTCGTGCTCGTGGCTAGCGATATCGCCGACCGGCGGCTCCAGGCCGTCGTTCGCGGCGCGCGTGGCCAGCCGGGCCACCGCATCGGTCCAGGCGGCGTCGATCTCGGACATATCCTGGCCCGCGAAGCGGGCGACCTGGGCGGCTGTCTGCGCATCGGTCGGCGCGCCCGTCAACCGTCCCTGTGCCCAGTCGTCGGCGACAGCGGCAAGGTGCGCAACCACGTCGCGCACCGACCAGCCGGGGCAGGCGACCACCGGGGCATTCAGCCCGGCGTCATCGAGCCCGCCGACCAACTCCATGATCCGCTTCTTTGTCTCCTGGTAGATGTCGGCCACCCGGCGCGGGTCGGCAGTCACCACGGCGATCACTGTCCCTCCGCTCGCTCGTTTTGCCCGTACTCGTCGTGCCAGCGCCACCATTCGTAGGGTTTGGTCTGCGGATAACCCTCGGGGGAATCCTCCCAAATCTCCTGCCGCCCAAGCGCGGTCATGTCCAAGAAATGGAAGGTGTTGACGAACACCTCGTCGCCGCGGCTGTCGATGAAGTACGTGCGGAATATGCGGTCCCCCTCACGGATGAAGGCGTTGGTGCCGTGCCATTCATCCACGCCGAAATCCGTATCGAACGCGCCATCCGGTCCGGGCACGATCGTGTACCACGGGTGGTCCCACCCCATCCGCGCCTTGATGCGCGCAAGATCGGCCTGTGAACCGCGGGACACGTACACCAGTGTGGTGTCGCGGGCATTCAAATGGGCGAGGTTGCCGATGTGGTCGGCCATCAACGAGCAACCGACACAACCGTGTTCGGGCCAACCGTGCACACCGGGATCCACGAACGCGCGGTAGACGATCAGCTGGCGTCGCCCCTGGAATAGATCCAGCAGGCCCACTCTGCCGTCTGGCCCGTCGAACTCGTAGATCTTCTCGACCGGCGTCCACGGCATTCGCCTGCGCATCGCGGCAAGCGCGTCACGCGCCCGAGTGTGCTCCTTCTCCTTGACGAGCATGTCACGACGTGCGGCCTCCCACTCCTGCGCGGACACGATCGGCGGCGTTCTCATGCGATCTCCTTCCGTGGCGACGAACGAGAACATTCAACATCTCAGTTGAGCAACTGCCCTCAGCACATCACGGGCACGCGTTATAGTCAACAGAATGGTTGAAGATCAGGTCTTGGACCGCGCATACGGTGCGCTTGCCGATCCGACCCGGCGCAGGCTGCTGGAGACGCTGCGGCACGGTGATGCCCGCATCTCCGACCTGGCCGCACCGTTTCCGATGTCGTTCGCCGGGGTGTCCCGACACATCGGCGTGCTGGAATCGGCCGGGTTGGTACACCGGGAAGTGCGGGGGCGTGAGCACTGGCTGTCTCTGCGACCGGATGGGTTGAGCACGGCCCAGCAGTGGATCAACGAGCAGACGGAGTTCTGGTCGACTCGGGCGGACGCGTTGTCTGTGCGCCTGCGGCGCAAGAAAGACGCGCGATGACCGACGCCGCGACCGTCCGCGTGCAACGTGTGCTGCCTGCTTCGCCGGATGTGGTGTTCGGCGAATGGCTCGATCGAGAGTCGTTGCGGGAGTGGATGTGTCCGCGTCCCGTTCGGGTTCTCGATGTCACTGTGGAACCTCGCCTGGGCGGCAGGGTGCGCTTCGATGTGGACGACTCGGGCACCCGTGTTCTGATCAGCGGCCGGTTTCTGGCAATCGAGCGACCCCGGCTGCTACGTTTCACCTGGACGAACTCGAATTGGCCGGATCCGACCACCGAAAGCGTCGTCACCGTCACCTTCGAACCGGTCGGTGAGGACGAGACGCTCATGTCGATCGAGCATTCACTGCTTCCGCCAGAGGAATTCGAGAGCTTCGACAGCGGGTGGACTCTCACCATCGACCAGCTCGCTGCCGTGCTGGGCGGACGCGGTTGACACAGCACTGGATCGTCGACGCGATGAACGTGATCGGCAGCAGGCCGGACGGCTGGTGGAAGGATCGTCGTCAGGCGATGGTGCGCCTGGTGAAGCGACTGGAGCTCTGGGCATCGAGTGACGACCGCCACGTGACCGTGGTATTCGAGCGGCCGATGTCGCCGCCGATCGCCTCGTCGGTAATCGAGATAGCGCATGCGCCGCGGGCGGCGCCCAACTCCGCTGACGACGAGATCGTCCGGCTGGTCGAAGCTGACCTCGCGCCGCAACACCTCACCGTGGTGACATCGGATGGTGCTCTTGCCGACCGAGTCCGACGCGCCGGCGCATCGGTGTATCCGGCCGCCGGATTCCGCGACCTCGTCGATCCCGCCGACTAATCGGTGCCGGGCGTCAACCCTGGTTCTGAGTCAGGCCGTAGCAAACGCCGTAGTGCTCGGGCGTGCAGGGAATGCCGTTGACGGTGTCGAACCCGTTGGGGTTATGGACGATTTGCGGACCGCCAGCTGACGGCGGCACGGGCGCGATGGGCGCAGCTGCGCCGCCACCTGAGCCACTGATGCAGACGCCTTCGAAACGGGTCGGCTTGGTGCCCCACGGGCATGTGCTGTCCGCAGCGGCAGGTGACGCGGCGGCCAGCGGCGCGGCAGCAACCGCCACAGCAAACCCAACAAGCACCGCTCCGCGTTTCACAGTCACCATTTCAGCTCTCCGAACGTCTCAACCGACCCGCATCAGCGTAACCCGCCTGGCCATGCCGTAGGCGCCAACGCCGGCACGACCGCCTTGGCTTCATCTACTACGGAGCGTAGTATCCGAATGAAGCCCTGCCGACGACACCCGGAGGTGCATCGTGAAGTGGAGTTTCGCCCAGATCGGCGTGTTGATCATCGCCGCGTTTCACGTCATTCAGGCGGTCATAGGTTTCATCGTCGAACCCAGCTTCGCGACGGGCCCCGACGCGCCGACCGCCCAGGTAATGGGGATGGACTACAACGGGTGGCATGCGGTCGCAGGCCTCGCGCTGTTCGGACCCGGGCTTGTCTTTGCGCTGCGTAAATCCTGGTCGGTGCTGTATCTGTTCATCGCCGGAGTGGCAGGAGCGCTGCCGGGCATCTGGGCGTTCTTCTCTCATCAGGTCGCCTACGTGTTCGCGTTTCCGAACAACACCGCCGACGCGGTGGTGCACCTGGTGACCGCGGCAGTGATGATTGCAGTTGCCCTGATACAGGTTCGGATCGATGGCGGCTTGCGAAACTCGCTGGCCGACCTGCACGCGCCTCAGTCGGCCCGTAACAGCCGGTAGCCGTTCATAATCCGCGTTTATCAGCCGACTCGGCGACGCGCGTAAGCCTTGAGCTCCGACGACAGCGCCTCGGCTTCCAGCAACTGGGGCAGCAGGGCCGGATCCGACATCCTCGCGCGAAACACGAGACCTATCGTCACGTCGTGGTCGGGCCGGTAGTCGACGGAGATGGTGTCCCCGGCACGCACGGTTCCCGGCGAGATGACCCGAAAGTAGGCGCCCGGTTTCCCTGCCTCGGTGAACGTTTTGATCCAGCTCTTCAACTGCAGAAAGGCCGAGAACGTCCGACACGGTGTGCGCGGAGCGGACACCTCGAGGACAGCCCCGTCGTCGCCGATGCGCCAGCGTTCACCGATCCGCGCGGCGGTGACGTCGACCCGCGACGTGGTGAGGTTCTCCCCGAACATGCCGTTTAGCAGCGGGCGGGCCAGGTGGGTTTCCCACTCGTCCAGGTCTTCTCGTGCGTAGGCGTAGACCGCTTGATCGTCGCCGCCGTGCAGTTTGTGATTGCCAATTGTGTCGCCGACCAGGCCGCTGCCGAGACCGCCACGCATCGGCCCTGGGGCCCGCACCATGACCGGTTCCCGTGCCGCCGTCTTGTCGATGCCCGTGGACCGCGAGGGAGCATCGGGATTGCGGCGGACACGAGCGAGGTTGACCGAAAGCACACATGCCACGCAGACAGCGTATTGGCCGGGGGAGACGCGCGCCGCGTCGCGCCCGGGGGCACAAACCGTGCCCCTCGCATGTTGCGATGGGCAGACGCTGTAGCGAGGAGGCACGAGTGAAGATCCGTTTCGGAGTCGGCCTTGGGCAAAACCCGGGTCCCAGCCGGCTCGCCGAGGTCGTCGATCATCTCGAGGCAGCGGATGTCGATTCGCTGTGGTTTTCCGAGCTGGTGTATTCACCTCTGGTTGATCCGTTCGTAGGCATGGCGGTCGCGCTGGCGCGAACCGCGCGTCTGAAGGTCGGCACCTCCGTCGCGGTGCTACCCGGGCGGCACCCGGTGCTGGTCGCCAAACAACTGGCCTCGCTGGCAGCGATCGCGCCCAAGCGGGTACTGCCCGTCTTCGGCCTGCGCTCGGCATTGCCGGCCGAACGCGATCTGTTCATCGTGCCCGACGGCAAGCGGGCGGCCGTCTTCGACGAGTCGCTGCAGTTGCTGCGCACCGTGTTGCGGCAGGACGGTGTGACGTTTCACGGTAAATACTTCACCGTCCACGACGCCCGGGTACTCCCGAAACCCGATCCGCCGCTTGATATCTGGATCGGTGGCGCCACACCGGCGGCGTTTCGGCGCATCGGTGCTCTCGGTGACGGCTGGTTGGGCAGTTTCCTGACTCCGGCCGAGGCGGGCCGGGCACGCGATGCGATCATCGCGGCGGCCGACGACGCCGGCCGTGACATCGAACCCGACCACTACGGAATCAATCTCGCGGTCGGCAACGGTGAGCTGCCCGCGCCGGTCCTTGCCGCGATCCGCAAGCGTCGCCCCGATCTCGATCCCACAGAACTCGTGGCGACCGACTGGCCGACATTGCACCGGAGGCTGGACGACTACATCGCGGCGGGCCTGACCAAGTTCGTCATCAGACCGGCAGGCGACATCGACGTGCCGGACTTCCTGGATGCATTCGTCACCGAACTGACTCCGCGGCAGGACTAGGCCGTCGCTATCGTTGCCGGAGTGGCCGAACCATCCGTCGCGGAGTTGCGCAGCCGCCTCGACGGGCTGACCACCCGCGACGCCGCCCGCTTCGGCAGGCGCCTGAAGAGCCTTCGCGGCGCGAACTCGGAGACGCTACGCAAGCTTGCCGACCAGATCTCCAGGGCCGAGGCCCTCGTCGCCACACGGCAGGCCGCCCTGCCGAGAATCACGTATCCAGACCTTCCGGTCAGCGAACGACGCGGCGAGATCGCCGAGGCAATCCAGGCAAACCAGGTCGTCGTGGTGGCCGGCGAAACGGGATCGGGCAAGACCACCCAGCTGCCCAAGATCTGCCTCGACATCGGCCGCGGGATCCGCGGAACCATCGGGCACACCCAACCCAGACGGCTCGCCGCGCGCACGGTCGGCCAGCGCATCGCCGATGAACTCGGCACACCGCTGGGTGACACCGTCGGCTACTCGGTGCGCTTCACCGACCAGGTCAGCGACCGCACACTGATCAAGTTGATGACCGACGGCATCCTGCTGGCCGAGATCCAACGCGACCGCCGCCTGCTGCGTTACGACACGCTGATCCTCGACGAGGCTCACGAGCGCAGCCTCAACATCGACTTCCTGCTGGGCTATCTGCGCGAATTGCTGCCGCGCAGGCCCGACCTCAAGGTCATCGTCACGTCGGCGACGATTGAGCCGCAGCGCTTCGCCGCGCACTTCGGCGGTGCCGAAAATGGATCCAGCGGCGGTGCTCCGATCGTCGAAGTGTCCGGCCGCACATATCCCGTCGAAATCCGTTACCGTCCGTTGGAAGTCCCGGTCGTCTCCTCGGATGACGATGACCCCGACGATCCGGACCACGAAGTCGTGCGGACCGAGATGCGCGACCAGACCGAAGCCATCGTCGACGCCATCGAGGAACTCGCCACGGAACCGCCCGGTGACGTGTTGGTGTTCCTGTCCGGCGAGCGCGAAATCCGGGACACCACTGAGGCGCTGCGCGACGTGAAGAACGCTGAGGTGCTGCCGCTCTACGCGCGGTTGCCGACCGCCGAGCAGCAGCGGGTCTTCACGCCGCACCACAGCGGTCGCCGAATAGTACTGGCCACCAACGTCGCCGAGACGTCGCTGACCGTGCCGGGCATCCGCTACGTCGTCGACCCGGGTACCGCGCGCATCTCGCGCTACAGCCGCAGGACCAAGGTTCAGCGACTGCCGATCGAACCGATCTCGCAGGCATCGGCGGCGCAACGGGCCGGACGCTCGGGGCGTGTCGCACCGGGTGTGTGCATCCGGCTGTACTCCGAGGAGGATTTCGCATCGCGGCCGCGCTATACCGATCCCGAGATCCTGCGCACGAACCTCGCCGCGGTGATGCTGCAGATGGCGGCTCTCCAACTCGGCGACATGGAGAGCTTTCCGTTCCTCGACCCGCCCGACCGGCGCAGCGTCCGCGACGGTGTGCAGCTGCTGCAGGAACTCGGAGCATTCGACACCGACGGCGCGATCACGTCGGCAGGCCGCCGGCTCTCGCAACTGCCCATCGATCCCCGCCTGGCCAGAATGATCCTGCAGGCCGACGCCGAAGGCTGTGTCCGCGAAGCGCTCGTGCTCGCGGCCGCGCTGGCGATTCCGGACCCGCGCGAACGGCCCGCGGACAAGGAAGAGGCCGCCCGGCAGAAGCATGCCCGCTTTGCCGACGAGCACTCCGACTTCGTGTCCTACCTGAACCTCTGGCGTTATCTGAGAGAGCAGCGAAAGGAACGCTCCGGCAACTCGTTTCGCCGCATGTGCCGTGAGGAGTTCCTGCACTACCTCCGCATTCGCGAATGGCAGGACCTGGCCGGGCAGCTGCGCAGCATCGCCCGCGATATGGGCATCCGCGAGCAAGATGCTCCCGCCGACGCCGCGCGCGTGCATGCGGCAGTCACCGCAGGGTTCTTATCGCACATCGGTCTGCGAGAGGGTGATTCACGCGAATTCCTCGGCGCACGCAATGCCCGCTTCGTGCTGGCGCCGGGCTCGGTGCTCACCAAACGTCCGCCCCGCTGGGTCGTCGTCGCCGACCTGGTCGAGACCAGCCGGTTGTACGGACGCACGGCGGCACGCATTCAACCCGAAGAGGTCGAACGCGTCGCGGCCCATGTGCTGCAGCGCACCTACAGCGAACCGCACTGGGAAGCTTCACGCGGCGCAGTGATGGCCTTCGAGCGGGTGACCCTGTACGGCCTTCCATTGGTGACGCGCCGCCGCGTGAATTACAGCGCGATCGACCCGCAGCTGTCCCGCGAGTTGTTCATTCGCCATGCACTCGTCGAGGGGGAGTGGCAGACCCGCCACCACTTCTATCGCGACAACGCGCGGCTGCGCGCCGAGTTGGAGGAGCTGGAGGAGCGGGCCCGCCGCCGCGATCTGCTGGTGGACGACGACGACGTCTACACCTTCTACGACGCCCGCATTCCGTCGGATGTGGTCTCCGCGCGCCACTTCGAAGCCTGGTGGAAAAAGCAGCGGCACAAGACACCCGACCTGTTGACGTTTACCCGCGATGATCTGTTGCGCACCGACGACACCGCCAGTGCCGAGCGGCCCGACACCTGGCAGGCCGGCGATGTCGCGTTGCCTCTGACCTATCGGTTCGAACCCGGCGCCGCCGACGACGGTGTGACGGTCCATGTGCCGATCGACGTCCTGGCACGCCTAGGCGGCGACGAGTTCGCCTGGCAGGTACCGGCACTGAGGGAGGAACTTGTCACCGAGCTGATCCGCTCCTTGCCGAAGGACTTGCGCCGCAACTTCGTTCCCGCGCCCGACACCGCTCGCGCGGTGATGGCCTCGATCGATCCCGCCAACGAGCCGCTGCTGGACGCGCTGCAACGCGAATTGCGCCGCCGCACCGGTGTTCTGGTGCCCGTCAACGCCTTCGACCTGAACAAGCTTCCCGCCCATTTGCGGGTGACGTTCTCGGTGGAGTCCGCCGACGGCGTTGGCGACAGCCGACTGGGCCGTGCCGGCCAGCTGTTCCTGCAGTACGGCGAGGTCCTTACCCTTGGCGACCTGCGCGCCGTCGGCGGACTCCACCGAGAACGTCACCCGCAAATGGGCGGGAAGCTTGTTCAGGTCGAAGGCGTTGACGGGC
>LZSH01000320.1 GCA_001665255.1 Mycobacteriaceae bacterium 1482268.1
CCCCGGTGGAGGTGACCGGGAGGTGCGCCACGCCGCGGGCAGCACCGTTGTGCGGGCAGAACCGCAGAAGATCGTGGTGCTCGCCGGCGACCAACTCGACGCGTTGTGTGCCCTGGGCCTGCAGTCTCGCATCGTCGCGGCCGCGCTACCCGACGGCTCCGACAGCCAGCCCTCCTACCTCGGCACCGTCATCCACGATCTTCTGCGGTTCTGCCCGCACAACGGTGCTGCCCGCGGCGTGGCGCACCTCCCGGTCACCTCCACCGGGGTCGATCGGCGTCGGGTTGGGTGCGCAGGACTCGTCGGGCCTGCGCTGATTGCCCAGCACACCGGCGCCCGCAATCTTGGTCGTGCTGGTGATCACCGTCGGCTCGTTGGCCACCGGCGGCGGTCCGCCACCCGGCTCGCCACAGCCCCCGACCGCGGTCACCACGACGGCGGTCAGGATGGCCGCCGCGGCTGCGAGGGGGCCAGGCGCGCGGCGAATCAGCACGGCGCCGACGGTAACATCCGGGCACTTCGCGACTGGTCAACCGGCGAGTCGCGGACACCGGCGAATCAATTACGACCGTTTGTAGGACCCATGCCGACACCGAGCGGTTCTCAGAGATAGGATTCGTGTCGGATATTGCGGGCACTCCCCGCAGGAGACTTTTGGAGGATCTGTTGGTAGCCGAAGCGCCCCCAATCGGAGAACTCGAGGCACGCCGCCCCTTCCCGGCGAGGCTCGGCCCCAAGGGCAGCCTGGTCTACAAGCTGATCAGCACCACCGATCACAAGCTGATCGGCATCATGTACTGCGTCGCCTGCTTCATCTTCTTCTTCATCGGCGGCCTGATGGCGCTTTTTATGCGCACCGAGCTCGCGCTGCCCGGCCTGCAGTTCCTGTCCAACGAGCAGTACAACCAGCTGTTCACCATGCACGGCACGGTGATGCTGCTGTTCTACGCGACGCCGATTGTGTTCGGGTTCGCCAACCTGGTGCTGCCGCTGCAGATCGGCGCGCCCGACGTGGCGTTCCCGCGGCTGAACGCGCTCTCCTTCTGGCTGTTCCTGTTCGGTGCGACGATCGCGATCGCCGGCTTCATCACCCCCGGCGGCGCCGCCGACTTCGGCTGGACCGCCTACACCCCGCTCACCGATGCGATCCACTCGCCGGGCGCGGGCGGTGACCTGTGGATCATGGGCCTGGCCGTCGGCGGTCTCGGCACCATCCTCGGCGGCGTCAACATGATCACCACGGTCGTGTGCATGCGCGCCCCCGGCATGACGATGTTCCGGATGCCGATCTTCACCTGGAACATCCTGGTCACGTCGATCCTGGTGCTGCTCGCGTTCCCGCTGCTGACCGCGGCGCTGTTCGGCCTGGCCGCCGACCGCCACCTCGGCGCACATGTCTACGACCCGGCCAACGGCGGCGTGCTGCTGTGGCAGCACCTGTTCTGGTTCTTCGGGCACCCCGAGGTGTACATCATCGCGTTGCCGTTCTTCGGCATCGTCACCGAGATCTTCCCGGTGTTCTCACGTAAGCCGATCTTCGGCTACACCACCCTGATCTACGCGACGCTGTCCATTGCGGCGCTGTCGGTCGCGGTGTGGGCGCACCACATGTACGCCACCGGCGCGGTGCTGCTGCCCTTCTTCAGCTTCATGACGTTCCTGATCGCCGTGCCGACCGGTATCAAGTTCTTCAACTGGATCGGCACGATGTGGAAGGGTCAATTGACCTTCGAGTCGCCGATGCTGTTCTCGGTGGGCTTCCTCGTCACGTTCCTGCTCGGTGGCCTGTCCGGTGTGCTGCTGGCCAGCCCCCCGATCGACTTCCACGTCACCGACAGCTACTTCGTCATCGCGCACTTCCATTACGTGCTCTTCGGCACGATTGTGTTCGCGACCTATGCGGGCATCTACTTCTGGTTCCCGAAGATGACCGGACGGTTGCTCGACGAGCGGCTGGGCAAGCTGCACTTCTGGCTGACGTTCATCGGCTTCCACACCACGTTCCTGGTGCAGCACTGGGTTGGCGACGAGGGCATGCCCCGCCGGTACGCCGACTATCTGCCGACCGACGGGTTCACCACACTCAACGTCGTCTCGACGATCGGCGCGTTCATTCTCGGGATATCGATGATTCCGTTCGTGTGGAACGTGTTCAAGAGCTGGCGCTATGGCGAGCCCGTCATCGTCGACGACCCGTGGGGTTACGGCAACTCGCTGGAGTGGGCCACCAGCTGTCCGCCGCCGCGGCACAACTTCACCGAGCTGCCCCGGATCCGTTCGGAGCGGCCCGCTTTCGAGTTGCACTATCCGCACATGGTGGACCGGATGCGTGCCGAGGCGCACATCGGCCGCAGCCACGGCCCGGCCAGTGGGGATGTCACGCGGTTGGATGACGAGAACGTCAGAACCTGATGCCTTGTGGGGGGCCGGGCGGGCGTGAATGATCTAACGGTGCCCGCACCTCTCGGCTCTTCGCGCGAGCGCTCATCGTTGTTGATCACTGTGACCGGGGTCGATCACCCGGGCGTGACTTCTGCGCTCTTCGAGGTGCTTTCGCGGCACAAGGTCGAACTCCTCAACGTCGAACAGGTCGTCATACGGGGGCGTCTGACATTGGGTGTGCTGGTCTCGGCCTCGACGGAGGTCGCCGACCGCGCCGAATTGCGCGACGAAGTCCGGGCCGCCATCCACGATGTCGGGCTCGAGGTGACGATCGAGCGCAGTGACCAGATGCCGGTGCTGCGGGAGCCGTCCACACACACGATTGTCGTGTTGGGCAGGCCGATCGCCGCCGAGGCATTCGGTGTGGTGGCCCGCGAACTGGCCGCGCTGGGAGTCAACATCGACTTCATCCGCGGCGTGTCCGACTACCCGGTGACGGGGCTGGAGCTACGGGTCTCGGTGCCGTCGGGAGGCGTCTATCAGCAGCTGCAGACGGCGATGGCGCGAGTCGCCGTCGACGAGAACGTGGATATCGCACTCGAGGACTACAGCCTCGCCCGGCGAGCCAAGCGGCTCATCGTGTTCGATGTCGACTCCACGCTGATCCAGGGTGAGGTCATCGAGATGCTGGCCGATCGGGTCGGTGCACACGCGGCCGTCGCCGAGATCACCGAGGCCGCGATGCGCGGCGAGCTGGACTTCACCGAATCCCTCAACCGCCGAGTTGCCACACTTGCCGGCCTTCCCGCCAAGGTACTCGAGGAGGTCGGCGAACAGATCGAGTTGACCGCGGGTGCGCGCACCACGTTGCGGACGTTGCGGCGCTTGGGTTTCCACTGCGGAATGGTGTCCGGCGGGTTCCGTCAGGTCATCGAACCGCTGGCCCACGAGCTCGAGATGGATTTCGTGGCCGCCAACAAACTCGAGATCGTCGACGGTAAATTGACCGGACGGGTCGTCGGCCCGGTCATCGACCGAGCCGGAAAAGCCAAGGCGCTGAGAGACTTCGCGCAACAGGCGGGCGTGCCGATGGAGCAGACGGTCGCCGTGGGCGACGGCGCCAACGACATCGACATGCTGGCCGCCGCTGGCCTGGGGGTCGCGTTCAACGCCAAACCCGCGTTGCGCGAGGTGGCCGACGCATCGCTGAACCACCCATATCTCGACACTGTTCTGTTCATCCTCGGCATCACCCGCAGCGAGATCGAGGCCGCCGACAGCGTCGACGGCACGCTCCGCAGGGTCGAGATCCCCGAGGACTAACTAGACGACGACGGTCGTCGGTTCCGGCGCGGTCGAACCGGTGACGCCGTGCCATGCGCGGGCCAACAGTTCGATGGCCGCCGACAGCTCGTCCTCCGGCAGTGCATAGGGCACCCGCACGAAGCGTTCCAGCGTGCCGTCGACGCCGAACCGCGGTCCGGCGGGCAGCTCGAGCCCCATCCGGGACGCGGCGGCCGACAGCGCCGTGCTCATCGGGGCGGGCAACCGGACCCACAGCGACATGCCGCCGACACCGGTGCCGGGCTCCCAGTCGGGCAGGTGTCGGTCGAGCAGCGACAGCAGATATGCCCGCCGGGCCCGCAGAATCGCTCGCCGTTCGGGAAGAATCTCGTCACGCCGACCGAGAAGCCTTGCCGCGGCGAGCTGTTCGAGCACTGGCGTGCCCATGTCGATCGACGGACGCAGCGCGGCGATGGTGGCCACGCTCGCTCGCTCCGCGCGGATCCAGCCGATGCGTAGCCCTCCCCAGAACGACTTCGACATCGACCCGACCGTCAGCACCAGGTCGCGTCGCGTCGCCATTGCCGCGGCCATGGGTTCGGGTACCGGTTCGTCGAGCCACATGTCGAGGATTGTCTCGTCGATGACGGTGCGAGTCCTGTTGTCGGCGATGATTCCCGCCAATCGTTTTCGGTCGCGCGGTGGCATCGTCAACCCGGTGGGGTTCTGGTTGTCGAGAATGAAGTACGCCAGGCTCGGCGAGAGTTGTTGCACCGCAGCCTGTATGGCGTCGAGCTCCCAGCCGTCCTCGGTCATCGCCACCGGAACGGGCCGTGCACCGGCGGTCGTGATCGCCGACAACGCCCCGTGATAGGTGGGCTGCTCGACGAGCACCCGGTCGCCGGGCTGCACGTATGTCGTCAGAATCAAACCAATCGCGTGCAGCGCCCCGGTGGTCACGAGGATCTCGTCGGGTTCGGTGGGTAAGCCTCGCGCGCAATATCTTTCGGCGATGGCCTGCCGCAGCACATCGACGCCGACCAGTTCGTGGCCGACCCTGTGCAGGTAGGGCGTGATGTCACGGGTGGCGTCAGCGAACGCCTCACTCACGGCCGCGGCCGGGGCGGACAATGCGGCGGCGGCCAGGCTCATCGACGGTGCCGTCGGATCGGTGCGTGGCGCAGGCGCGACCGGAAGAGCCGTGGTGCTGCGGGCGCCGCGGCGGGCGTTGAGGTAGCCATCATCACGTAGCTGCGCATAGGCGGCGGTAACGGTGGTTCGGGAGATCCGCAAGGTGTCGGCCATCGCCCGTTCGCTGGGCAGCCGCGCGCCGACCGGTATGCGCCCGTCGACGATCAGCAACCGGATGGCGTCGGCGAGGCCGTGGTAGGCCGGCCCGCTGCGACTGGACGTGCGCCAATTGCCGAGCTCGCGGGCGAGAAGGTCCACATCGAGCGCTCTGGTGTGCATTTCTACCGTCATTTGCAAGCCAGTATGCTTCAACTGGCTATTGAAGAGCAAGCCAGTTCATCGGATTCTGAGGTCATGCGTACAAACTGGACATCACGACTGGCTCGCCCGCTGGGGCGGATTTTCCGGCCCGTGGAACGCATCCCGGCCGAGTTCCTCGACCGCGACGCCGAGCGGATCGCCCATGAGATCGAGTTGATCCGGATCCGCTTCCCGCACCATGCGTAGCGCCGCGGTGCGTGGCACGGCGCTGCTGGTCGGGCTGACCGGGTACGGCTTCTCGATGGCGTTGATGGTCCGCGCCGGACTCGGACTCGACCCGTGGGACGTTTTCCATCAGGGGTTGTCACGCAGGACCGGCATGACAATCGGCATCGCCTCGGCGGTCGCCGGGGTGGCGGTCCTCTTGGGCTGGATCCCGCTGCGCAATCGGCCGGGCATCGGCACGATCGCCAACGTCATCGTCATCGCGGTGACCGTCGACGCCTCGCTTGCGCTACTGCCTACTCCGACAGCGCTTCCGGTGCGCGCCGTGATGATGGTCGGTGCCGTCGTGCTCAACGCGATCAGCACCGTGGCCTATATCGGCGCCGGTCTCGGGCCGGGCCCGCGGGACGGGCTGATGACCGGATTGGTCATCCGAACCGGCCTGTCGGTACGGCTGATCCGCACCTCGATCGAGGCCACCGTGCTGTTTGTCGGCTGGATGCTCGGTGGCACCGTCGGCGTCGGCACTGTGTTGTACGCGTTCGGGATTGGTCCGCTTGTCCAGTTCTTCGTCCGCATCTCCCCGACGAGAGTGTTGGCACACAGCGGCTGGGCGTCCGTCGTCACCCCCACTCCCCGCGAGTTCGGCGTGCTCAGTCGTGCTAGGCGCAACCGAGCACGCCGAAAACGCTTCACTACGATGGGCGCGTGCCCGACTCCGGAAGCGACAGCGTTGACCCAGACCTGCTGATCGACTTCGCCAAGGTCACGCTGCGGCGCGGCGGGCAGGTCCTCGTCGGCCCGATCACATGGTCAGTTGAGCTCGACGAACGTTGGGTGGTCATCGGTCCGAACGGCGCGGGCAAGACCTCGCTGCTGCGGATCGCCGCCGCGACGGAGCATCCATCCTCCGGTACCGCCTTCGTCCTCGGCGAACGCCTCGGCCGGACCGACATGTCGGAGCTGCGCGCGCGTGTCGGTCTGAGTAGCTCGGCGCTCTCGCAACGGGTGCCCGACGGGGAAGTGGTGCGCGACCTCGTCGTCTCAGCCGGATATGCGGTGCTGGGCCGATGGCGCGAGCGATACGACGACGTCGATTACCTCCAAGCCATCGACATGCTGGAGAGCGTCGGCGCTGAACACCTCGCCGAGCGCACCTACGAGACGCTCTCGGAGGGTGAGCGCAAACGCGTGCTGATCGCCCGCTCGTTGATGACCGATCCGGAGCTGTTGTTGCTTGACGAGCCCGCGGCCGGGCTCGACCTGGGTGGCCGCGAGGAGTTGGTGGCGCGGCTGGAGGATCTGGCCGCCGACCCCGACGCACCGGCGATCGTGCTGGTCACCCACCATGTCGAGGAGATCCCGCGCGGTTTCAGCCACGCCCTGATCCTCTCGGAGGGGCAGGTGGTCGATGCCGGGCTGCTGACCGACGTGCTGACGTCGGAAAATCTGTCGAAGGCGTTCGGGCAGTCCATCGCCCTCGAGTACATCGACGGCCGCTACTTCGCCCGGCGCACCAGGAGCCGGGCAGCCCACAGGAGGCGTTGATGTCCGACCCGCTCGTCCCGCGGCCCGCCGCGACCGTGATGCTCATCCGGGATAAGCGCCCGGGTTCAGCCCGGGAAATTGAAGTGTTCCTGATGCGGCGGCACCGCAAGATGGACTTTGTCGGGGGAGTGATGGTGTTTCCCGGCGGCGGGGTCGACGACCGCGACCGCAACGCCGACATCGCCTGGCACGGTCCCGACACGAACTGGTGGGGCGAGCGGCTCGGTACCGATGCCGCCCTGGCCGAGGCACTCATCTGCGCAGCGGCCCGCGAGACGTTCGAAGAGTGCGGTGTGCTGTTCGCGGGCGCCGCTGACGATCCGGACCTGCTGGTGGACGACGCGTCAATCTACCGCGACCAGCGCGCGGCACTGGTCAGCAAGGAGCTGTCCTTCGGCGAGTTCCTGCGGTCCGAGAAGTTGATGCTGCGCTCCGATCTGCTGCGCCCGTGGGCGAACTGGGTGACCCCGAAGGAGGAACGCACCCGCCGCTACGACACCTACTTTTTCGTCGGTGCGCTCCCAGAAGGACAACGCGCAGACGGCGACAACACCGAATCCGACCGCGCCGACTGGATCACTCCGGAGGCCGCGCTCGACGACTTCGCGGCACAGCGAAGCTTCCTGTTGCCGCCGACATGGACGCAGCTCGACGCGCTGGCGGGGCACACGGTCGCCGAGGTGCTCGCCGTCGAGCGACAGATCGTGCCCATCTCGCCGAACATGAGCATGACCGACGGCAAGCTCGAGTTCGAGTTCTTCGATGGCAAGCGCTACAACCAGGCGCTGGGGGGTCGGACCCCGTGAGGGAGTTTGTCAGCGTCCACACCTTCGACGAGCATCCGGGCATGGCCACTCTGCTGCTGTCGAGACCGCCGACCAACGCGTTTACCCGCCAGATGTACCGCGAAATCACCTCCGCTGCAAGCGAAGTCAGTGTGCGCGACGACATCGCGGCGGTGATCGTGTTCGGCGGGCATGAGATCTTCTCCGCGGGCGACGACATGACGGTGCTGCAGACCCTGACCGCGCAGGAAGCCGCCCGCGCCGCTGACGTCGGGCGAGAGGCTTGTGACGCCCTCGGCGCGATCGCAAAGCCGACTGTCGCCGCCATCACCGGTTATGCCCTCGGCAGCGGGCTGACGCTGGCGCTCGCCGCGGACTGGCGGGTGGCAGGCGACAACGTCAAGGTCGGCGCGACGGAGATCCTGTCGGGATTCCCGCCCGGCGAGACGACCCGGCTGGCCCGCGCAGCGGGAGACAGCAAGGCCAAGGACCTCGTCTTCTCCGGCAGGTTTGTCGACGCGAAGGAGGCGGTGGCCCTCGGGCTTATCGATGAGTTGGTCGCCCCCGACGCCGTCTATGACGCGGCAGTGGCGTGGGCGCAGCGCCTGGTCAACCATCCGCCGCAGGTCCTCGCTGCCGCCAAAGCCGCGTTTGACGGCTCCCGTTAGGCTGCCCTGCATGACGAGCACTGACCCCACGCCGAACCCGCACGCCACGGCGGAGCAGGTCGAGGCAGCCCGCCACGACTCCAAGCTCGCCCAGGTGCTGTACCACGATTGGGAGGCCGAGAGCTACGACGAGAAGTGGTCGATCTCTTACGACAAACGCTGCGTCGACTACGCGCGCGACTTGTTCGACGCAACTGTGCCGTTCTCCGAACAGCAGAAGCTGCCGTACGATCGTGCGCTCGAGCTGGGCTGCGGCAGCGGGTTCTTCCTGTTGAACCTCATCCAGGCGGGCGTGGCGCGGCGGGGTTCGGTCACCGATCTGTCGCCGGGCATGGTCAAGGTCGCCACCCGCAATGGCGAGAACCTCGGCCTCGAGATCGACGGCCGCGTGGCCGACGCCGAGCGCATCCCGTATGACGACGACACCTTCGACCTGGTCGTCGGCCACGCGGTGCTGCACCACATTCCCGACGTCGAGCTGTCCCTGCGTGAGGTGGTCCGAGTGCTCAAGCCCGGGGGCAGGTTCCTGTTCGCCGGTGAGCCGACGAACTCCGGCGAGAACTACGCCCGCCCGCTGTCGACGCTGACGTGGCGGGCGGTGACCAACGTGACCCGGTTGCCCGGGCTATCGGGCTGGCGGCGCCCGCAAGCCGAACTCGACGAATCCTCGCGCGCCGCCGCGCTGGAGGCGATCGTCGATCTGCACACGTTCGCACCTCAACACCTCGAACGCATGGCGCGGGATGCCGGCGCTGTTGATATCTCAACCAGCACAACCGAATTCACCGCGGCAATGCTTGGCTGGCCGATCCGCACGTTCGAGGCGGCGGTGCCGCCCGGCCGACTCGGCTGGGGCTGGGCGAAGTTCGCGTTCACCAGCTGGATGACGCTGAGCTGGGTGGACCACAATCTGTGGCGCCGCGTCGTACCGAAGGGCTGGTTCTACAACGTCATGGTGACCGGGGTCAAACCGTCGTAGCTTTCACTGCAGACGCCGTCGCCTACCTGCGCAGCGAAATAGGAACCCAAGCGCTGCGCGATGTCGACGGCTTCCGGTTGACGGACGCGACCCGCGTCTCCGACGTCGCTTCGATACGAAGGCAATTC
>LZSH01000321.1 GCA_001665255.1 Mycobacteriaceae bacterium 1482268.1
CGATGCCGATCGATCCGGTCATGGATCCGGCGTTCGAACTGCTGGCGCAGCGACCGCTGACACCGTCAGCCGCGGTCTCCAAACTGCGCCGCCGAGTGCAGGACAACATCGTCGGCCACCTCGAGCGCAGCGGGCAGATCCGGCGTGTTCAGTTGCACAGCAAGCGATTCAGTCATGACACCTCGTGGCCGGTTGTCAACCGGGAACGGTTGACGCAGGCTCGCGCTGCACTGTTGGCGGCATTGTTCGACCGGGAGCCACCGACTCCTCCGACGGCGGCGATCGTGTCGCTGCTGCATGCCGTGGACGGACTCGGCGCGCTCCTCAGCCTCAACGACCGCGGCTGGCGGTGGGTCCATATGCGCGCCAGCGAAATCGCCAGCGGCAGTTGGGTTGACGAGTACGAAACGGCCTTGCCGGAGATGAACCTCGCGGTTACCGCGTCTGCGCTGCGGCCCGCGCTAGCGTAGCGCCTGCTCCAGATCGGCGAGCAGATCAGCGGAATCCTCGATGCCTACCGACAGCCGAACCAAGTCGTCGGGCACCTCGAGTTGCGACCCCGCGGTCGACGCATGCGTCATCGCGCCCGGATGCTCGATCAGCGACTCCACGCCGCCGAGTGACTCTGCGAGGATGAAAACCTCTGTCCGCGAGCATAACTGGCGTGCAGCTTCGATGCCACCGCGCAGCCGGACGGACACCATGCCGCCGAAGGCACTCATCTGCTTAGCGGCGATGTCATGGCCGGGGTGGGTGGGCAGGCCGGGATAGAGCACCGTCTCGATCGCGGGATGGTTGACCAGGAACTCGGCCACCAACGCGGCGTTGTCGCTGTGCCGTTGCATGCGCAGCACGAGCGTCTTGAGGCCGCGCATGGTCAGATAGGCGTCGAACGGCCCCGGCACCGCGCCCGCGCCGTTCTGCAAGAAGGCGAACCTCTCGTCGAGTTCATCGTCGTTGGTCAACAGCGCACCACCGACCACGTCGGAGTGCCCGCCAATGTATTTCGTCGTCGAATGCAACACGATGTCGGCGCCGAGCGTCAGCGGCTGCTGCAGCGCGGGCGAGGCGAACGTGTTGTCCACCAACACCTTTACCTCCGACGAGGCGGCAACCTGCGCTATCGCGCTGATGTCGGCGATCGACAGCAGCGGATTGGTCGGCGTCTCGACCACGATCAGCCTGGTCCGCGGTGTGATGGCGGCACGCACCGCGTCGAGGTCCGACAGTGCCACCGCGGTGTATTCGATCCCCCACTGGGTGAAGACCTTGTCGATCAGACGGAACGTGCCGCCGTAGGCATCGTCGGGCATCACGACGTGATCGCCGGGGCGAAGCAGCGCCCGCAGCGCACAGTCCGTCGCGGACATCCCCGAACTGAACGCCCGGCCGAACCGCGCCTCCTCGACCGCGGCCAACGATGCCTCCAGCGCCGCGCGGGTGGGGTTACCAGTGCGGGCGTACTCGAAGCCCCCGCGCAGGCCGCCGACGCCGTCCTGGGCGAAGGTTGAACTCGCATAGATGGGCGCATTGACGGCGCCGGTCTGCGGGTCCGGTCGGAATCCGGCGTGGATGGCTCTGGTGGCCAAGCCCTGCCACTTGCTCTTCTCACTCATCGCCGTCCAGCCTATCGAGGTCCCCATGCGCGATATCGTCAGCCAATGGAACAGTTCCGCCGCGGCGAGCTCGTATTTGATGTTCTCGACGCCGGACCGGCCGATGGGCCGGTCGTCGTCTTGTTACACGGCTTCCCCGAGCTGCACTCGATGTGGCAGCCGATCATCGACCCGTTGACCGCGCGGGGCTACCGCTGTCTTGCGCCTCTGCAGCGGGGTTACTCCCCCGGTGCGCGTCCGAAACGCCGACGGGACTACCGCAACACCGAATTGGTCGAGGACATTCGAGCGCTGATCGACGCCAGCGGTGCGCAACGGGTGCACCTGGTCGGCCACGACTGGGGCGCCGCCGTCGCGTGGTACGTCGCCCAAGAGTGTCCCGACCGCCTCACCACGCTGACTGCACTGTCGGTTCCGCACCCCGCTGCGTTCCTCAAGGCCATCGCCACCAGCCGCCAGGCGCTGGCGTCCTGGTACATGCTGTTCTTCCAGCTGCCGTGGATACCGGAGCGGCTTCTTCTGCACCCCCGTGCTCAGAAGGGATACTTGAAGTCCAGGTCGTCGCCCGAACTCGCGGTGACGGAGCTGGCGGCCATCCAACAGCCCGGCGTGTTGACCGCCGCATTGAACTGGTACCGAGCGATGCCTTTGAGCAACCCGCGAGAGATCCGGCGCAAGGTCGCCGTCCCGACGATGTACGTATGGAGCGATGACGACATCGCGCTGAAGGAGAAGGGCGCTCGGCTGTGCGCTGACTACGTCAGCACCGACTACCGTTTCGAGGTGCTCGAGGGCGTGTCGCACTGGATTCTCGACGAGCAGCCCGAAGCCGTGGCCGACCTATTGCTTGACTGGTTCGGGGCGCACCCCTAGGTCGAGGGGGCCGCACCGAACGTCGAACCGCTCGCGCACGGTGTCGAGGCTGCGGCGCAGGTGTTCGCGCTCGCGTCGGTGCGTGAGCATGAACTGCGCGAGGCTCAAGGCGCGGCGCGGCATCGGATACCAGCGATTGACATCAATGCCACACTGGGAGAACACCTTCCGCGGAGCGTGCTCCGTGATGAGGCTGATGTTGTGCATCGCCAATGTGAAAAGCGTCATAGGGAAGGCGGGATTCGCCTTGTGCCGTAACTCCATTGCGTCGAGTTCATACAGAGGAATGTCGCGAAGGTTTCCCAGCATCATCAGATGGGTCATGAAATAGCCCATGAACGTGGTCAATTGAAGTGTGATCGACCGTGGGTTGATCGACAGTACGGCTCCGCTTGGCGATATGTAAGGCTCGTAGGGTCTGTCGTCGTACTTGAAATATCCCGTGCAGTTCACGATCCAACTGCCCGGCCGAATGGCTTTTGTTGCCCCACTACGGAAAACCAGATGAGTGTCACCGTTGCGGTCGACGACATCGTCGAGGTGATCCATCACCACGTCGTCCAAGCCTGCGGCGATGGTCCTGTTCTCCGATTCGGACATCAGGCCGAGCAGGAAGTTGCCGGTCTGTGGGGTTAGATGAAGGCCGTAGGTGTCTCTGAACCACGCGTTGACGACGTCCTCGTTCGTGCCGTCGAAACGTTGCGTCACAGCCATCGCGAGGCCGTTGAAAGACTGTCCCCGCCACCACCTGGCGGCGCCGGTCGGCAGGATCCGCTCGCGGCTCAGGAAGTAGGTCCCCGACCCCGCGACGAGGTTCACCTCACGTCCGGGGTATTCGGTGATCAACGCATGCGCGGTATCCATCGCCGTCTTGCCGCCCCCGATGATCCACACCGGAGCGTCACTCGCCCGCATGTCGTCTCCACGCATGTCGCAGTAGTTCGGCGACACCGAGTGCACGCGTGCGCTGGAAAGTTCGAGCGGGTCGTTCGGTTGCGGGGCGAAGCCATAGGCCTTGATCAACCGATTCGTCTCGATGACGAGGCGTCGGCCATCGGCGGAACTGCACGTGACCCGGACCGTGCCGGCGGCCTCGTCGTGGGACTCGACCTCCCAGCCGAAGTACTCGTCGACGCGCACCCGCTCTTTCAAGACATCGAGGCAGTGGGCGAAGTGGTCGAGCACCTCGCATTGTGTCGCCAGATACGAGCGCTCTTTGCCCAGCGTCCACTCGATGTTCCCCGCGGTGAACATGGGGTGCGGCTGGTGCAGCCGCACATACGGATAGGTGTCCACCCACATGCCGCCGACGCGTGGCCGACGATCGACCAGGATGACTTTCTGATCGCTCGCCAGGTACTGGCTGGCGACGAACAGGGCGTTGAGTCCGGCGACGCCGGCGCCGACGATGCAGACGTCGCAACTCTCGACAGCGACGTCAGGGGTGACAGCGGGTGGTTGACCGGTGGTCATCGTTGACCCTTTCCTCCAGCGCGACGCAGTGGCCCGGATACGGATGAGTCGATTGTCTGCCGTAATCGCGGACCGTGATGGCGTAGTTGACTACTCCATTTCGATGGTCAAGGTTGACGCGGTGTAGACATGGACCCATGAGCGCCATCGATGACCTGCTCGACGTCGACTCACTGCTGACGCCGGAAGACAAAGAGCTGCGCGAGACGATCAGACGGTTCGGCGAACAGCGGCTGCGCCCGCACATCGGCGACTGGTTCGAGGCGGGCGAGGTGCCGGTGCGTGAGCTGGCCGCCGATTTCGGCAAGCTCGGCGTGCTGGGCATGCATCTGGAGGGTTACGGCTGCGGCGGATCGACTGCGACCTCCTACGGCCTGGTCTGCCAGGAACTCGAGGCGGTGGACAGCGGCCTGCGCAGCCTGGTGTCGGTACAGGGATCGCTGGCGATGTTCGCCATCCACCGCCACGGCAGCGAGGACCAGCGCGAGCAGTGGCTGCCGTCGATGGCCACCGGCGACGCCGTCGGCTGCTTCGGGCTGACCGAGCCCGACTTCGGCTCCAACCCCGGCGGAATGCGCACCACCGCGCGCCGCGACGGCTCCGACTGGATCCTCAACGGATCGAAGATGTGGATCACCAACGGCTCGGTTGCCGACGTGGCGGTGGTGTGGGCCCGCGCCGAGGAAGGGGTGCGCGGGTTCCTCGTGCCCGCCGGCACAAAGGGATTCACCGCCACCGACATGAAACGCAAATTGTCGCTGCGGGCATCGGTGACCTCAGAACTTCACCTGGACGACGTGCGACTGCCCGCCGACGCGCAGCTACCTGAGGCTCGCGGGTTGTCGGGTCCGCTGGCCTGCCTGTCGGAGGCCCGGTTCGGCATTGTCTTCGGCAGCGTCGGCGCCGCACGGGATTGCTTGCAGACCACCCTCGAGTACGTGGGTTCTCGCGAGGTATTCGACAAGCCACTGGCGGGATATCAACTGACACAGGCGAAAATCGCCGATATGGCCGTCGAGCTGAGCAAAGCGCAACTGCTGGCGCTGCACCTCGGCCGGCTCAAAGACGACGGGCGAATCCGACCGGAGCAGGTCAGCGTCGGCAAACTGAACAACTGCCGGGAAGCAATCAAGATCGCACGCCAATGCCGAACCCTTTTGGGCGCCAACGGAATCACATTGGAGTACCCGGTGATTCGGCACGCCAACAACCTCGAGTCCGTGTTGACCTACGAAGGCACGTCGGAGGTGCACCAGTTGGTCATCGGAGAAGCGCTGACGGGTGTCAGCGCCTTCCGATGAACCTCTACGGGGTCAGCGGGGCGACCTGACCGCCGCTGATCCTCCGCCACGCGTACACCAGGAACAGCGTCGCGACCGGAACCGCGACCAGCAGGCCGACGCCACAGAGCAGTGCACCGACCAACACGGTCGCGACCATGACAAGCCACGTGAGGAACGCATTGCCGAAGTTTGCTTTGGTGGTGTCGAAACTCGTCTTGACCGCGTCTGCCGCCGACAGGTTGCGGTCTAGTAGGGCCACCACGGTGAAGATCAACATGATGCTGGCGAGCAGGCCGGGGATGACACACAGGAACAACCCGATCGTTGTAATGATGCCGACGATCAGCCCGGCGACAACCACCTGACCGATGTTGCGAGGCCGGAAGAACGAACCGACCGACACCTGCTGCCCGTTGGCGATGTCGAGCACACCGCTGAGGTACGCGGATTGGATTGCGGCACCGACGATCAGCGACACGAACCATCCCACAATGGAAATGAGGATGCCGCTGAGACCCATGGACGAGCTCCACCCGTAGGAGAAGCCGCTGCTGTCTGACGTATAGCTGCTCACCCCGGGGCTGACCGCTGCTTCCAGCAGGTTGATGATGACCTGCAGCACGACGGTGATCAAGCCGTAGACGAGCGTCGCCACGATGAGCGGGACCGGGTTCTTGCTGAACTTGTTCCACGCCCAGGAGAACGCCTCGCCGACGTTGAACGCTTGCGCCCCACC
>LZSH01000322.1 GCA_001665255.1 Mycobacteriaceae bacterium 1482268.1
TGCCGGTCGACGGTCACCCCGGCGACGCTCTCCGGCCAGCCGGCGGTCAGCAGCGCGGTGCGGCCGATGTCGAGCGCTTGCTCTCCGGCCTGCATGACGCAGCCCCAGATGACGTCGTCGACGATGCCCGGATCGATGCCGGTGCGCTCGACGAGGCCGTTCAGAACCTGAGCGGACAGTTCCGCGGGGTGCACCCCGGACAGGCCGCCGTTGCGCTTGCCGATCGGTGACCGCACAGCTTCGACGATTACGGCTTCAGCCATGACACTTCTCCTTCGAAGGTTTCCCTGTGTTCTCCCATAGAGGTCCACTGTGAAGGTAGAACAACAAGGTTTACTAGGTCAACCTACTGGTTGGTGGATCACGTCATTTCCGCGGCCCAGGCCATATGACACGGCGTAAGGTTCCACCCCGCCTGGCAACACGCCACGCAGATCGCTCAGCCACCTGCGTAAACCGAGCGACATGGTTTACTGAGTTGTATACCTGCCGTACTGGCGGCCTGACTCGTAACAGGAGTGGTGGTGGCTCGCAGCACGCCGTTGGCGCCGATGATCGGCCCCGACGCGGTCTCATCCTCAGGCGGTGGGCCGATCCGCTCTCCGAAGACCGCCGAACTGGTTGCGGGGACGTTGCGTCGCATGGTCGTCGACGGTCAGCTCAAGGAAGGCGACTTCCTGCCCAACGAGGCGGAGCTGATGGCCCACTTCGGCGTGAGCAGGCCGACTCTGCGCGAGGCCGTTCGGGTGCTGGAATCCGAGCGCCTGGTCGAAGTGCGCCGCGGATCGCGTACCGGTGCACGGGTGCGCGTGCCGGGCCCCGAGATCGTCGCCCGCCCGGCCGGACTGCTGCTCGAATTGTCCGGCGCGACGATCTCCGACGTGATGACCGCGCGCTCGGGCGTCGAACCCATGGCGGTGCGACTGCTCACCGAGGCCGGCACCGCTGAGGCATTCGCCGAACTCGACCGCATGCTCGAGGAGGACATCCCCACCGGCTGGCAGTCCGGCCGGCTCGCCGAGACGACGGGCGACTTCCACCGCAGGCTCGTCGAGCTGTCCGGCAATGCGACCCTCGGCATGATCGCGGGCATGCTGCACGAAATCACCGTGCGCCACATGACTTTCGTGTTCAAGGAGGGCCACCCCGTCTCTAAGGCCGACTACGACAAGGTGATGCGGTCCTACCATCGCCTGATGGAGTTCATGCGCTCGGGCGACGGGGCCGCAGCGGAGGCGCATTGGCGTAAGCACCTCGACACGGCGCGCAACCTGCTGTTCACCGGGCTCGAGACCGTCAAGGTTCGCGACGTCATCGGCTGACTCCGTCGGCGAAACTGCGCAGAGATCGCCTCAGCCGCTCGTTTCGCGATCTGTGCGCGGTCTCGGCGCGTCGTCGGCGGCGGCAGACCACTCGACGTGCACGGGTATGTCGTCTGTCCACGGCTGACCCGTCACCATGTCGGCGACGTTCACGTAGCCCCGCTCGAACTGACCCGTCGCGGCATCGACCAACCGGTATTCCTGGCGCTGCCGGTGAATCGGCTGGGCGTCGAGCAGGATGACGCGCACCTCGTCCGGTTCGAAGTGGCAGCGTTCCTGCATGGCGGCGATCAATTGCTCGTTGTGCATGTGGCCGTCACCGAAGTTCCACCCGACCGCGGTACTGCACAGCCGCTCCCCCTCGGTGATGATGTAGTCGTCCTCGTTGCGGCCGGCCAGGACATTGTGCACGAGGGTCAACAGCGCCTTGCCGTGAGAGTTGAAGCCGCGGAACGCATATCCCTTGTAGAGGTAGATCATCGCCTGCTCGGGGCTGCCGTAGAACCTCTCCAGCTGCGAGGCCGGCATGCTTGCGATCGCGACCAGCCCGCGCTCGATCTTCTCGTTCGCCGACGGCTTCAGACACCACCACGAGGTGTCCCAGTTGCCGGCGTAGTACCGCATTCCGGGCAGGAACGAGATCTTGCGGGGGAACACATTGCCGAGCGCGACGATGGTGGCCAGCAGCGCGAAGAGCACGACGGGCAGTGGTGTCGTCATATCCGACAGGCCCACCTCTGCGTGGCCGACGAACAGCGTGATCACCGAGAAGATCATGAAGACGTTCCACTCCAGCGGCACCCCCATCGGGATCGCTGACAGGATCCCGAAGTGGAAGCACACCATCACGAACGCCGCGATAGCCGTCGGCCAGCCGCCGTGGGAGAACAGCAACGCCAGCGGCGCCAGCATCTCGACCGCGGTGCTGAAGTGTGCGATGACCCGCGACACGCGACCGGGCCGCAGATCGTCGGGGAACCTCTCGAAAAACGCGCGCTTGAGCCGCTTAGTTCGGAACAGCGGGTTGTTCGACATCATCGTCGAGATCACAAACGGGAAGTGCTTGTTGAGCTTTGACGTCGCAGCCCCCATCCAGATCGCGACGCACACCAGCTTGGCGGCAATGATCAGGTCGACCCCGTAGCCGGCGAGCAGGAACGCCATGGTGAACGAGCCGTACACCTCGCCCCGCGCGGCCAGGAAGATCACTTTGTCGCGCAGCCCGGCCAGCGCCAGCAAGCCGAGGATCGTCCAGATCTGCCACATGGGCAGCACGCCGATAGTGGTGCCGAGCGCGGGCAGCGGACCCGTCCCGTCGGAGAACAGTGCGATCAGCAGCACCACCAACAGCGCCCCGTAGAGCACGACGTCGACAGGTTTGCGGGCAGTGCCCTTGGTCAGCGGTACCCGGTTCGGCCACGGCGGAAGCCGAATGGTGTTGGGGCGCAACCAGTACAAGATCGACCCCAGCGGCGGGAAGAACCGGTTGTTCAGCGGCCCGAACCCGCAGCCGAGCCCGACCACCTCGAACAACATCGTGTAGAGCACGACCTTCTCGAAGAAGATCGGCTCGGTCCACCACTGTGCGATGTTCGTGAAACCGTCGATCCCCTTGGTGGCAAGGGCGAACAACCAGCCGCCGAGGATGTAAAGCAGGATCTTGACGACGTAGAACAGGTGCATCACGACCGGCGTGCCGAAGCCGACCTCGGCCCAGTGCTCGGCCATCGGGCGGATTTTCTCCGAGCGCGTGCCCTTGGCCCACTGGGCGAAGTCGACGACGGGCATGTCGGGCTTCAGGAATCCCATGGCCTCACAGACTAGAACGTGTTCTAGGTTCGTCGTCAAGGTTCCGGTCACTCGGCGCAAGCAAAGGTCAGCCCAGTGCGGCGTCGAGTCGGGCGACGTATTCGTCGACGTCACCGATCGCCGACTCGGCCGCGTGGACGCTGACGGCGACCGTGTCGCCGATTCCGTGCACGCCGTGAGTGAGGCCCATCATCGGCGACAGGGCGGGATAGCCGGCGGTGACGATCACCGGCGCGTCGCCGAAGCGCAGGTCGGCTGGGCCGCGGTTGACGCTGGAGACGACGGTGTTGCCGGTCACGGTCGCAGAGCGCAGGTTCGGGTCGAACTGGTCTACGCCCCAGCGCAGCAGCGGCGCGGGCACGGCCGCGAACGCCCGGTCTGCGGCCCGCATCGCCGGGTGCTCGGCCCGTCGACGCCGATCGGCGAGATCGGCGGCGATCCGCGCCGCGCGCTCGTGGACGGCGAGTTCCGGGTACAGGCCGACGCCGACATTGCCGAAGCTGTTATGTGCTTCGCGGGCGGTCGCTTTTGCCATCGGCACCTCCGCTCCCAGCGTCGACGGGTCATCACCGAGCTCCCGCAGATGCTCCGACAACGCGGTCGACACCGCACACAGCACGCCGATCGTCACCGTGGGACCGGGCAATTGATCACGATGCCGAACCAGGGTGCGCAGGCTGCGGGTGCTCGCCGGCCGAGCGTTGCTGCGCAGCGCCGGGCGCGACGGCGCCTGTGCCGGCACGCGACCCGATTCGGTGTCGCGGACCAGATGGCGGTGCGCGCGCGCTGCGACGAAGCTGCGCCACGGCAACGTGATCGCGCGCGGCCGCGGCGCCGGCACCGGAGCGATGTCGACCGCACGGCCGAACAGCCGCGCCGCCAACGCCGACGACCGTGCACCGTCGGCAAGCACGTGCGACATCTGC
>LZSH01000323.1 GCA_001665255.1 Mycobacteriaceae bacterium 1482268.1
ACCGGCGGAACCTCTGAGGCGTCGATACCGTAGCGCTGCAGCGTCTCGGTTATCACCTGGCGCTCGCGGTCGCGGAACAATTCGCCGTAGCGTGCGAACTCGGCTCGCAACTCGTCGCGATGGATAGCCAACGCCATGAACTCGACGGTGAAGGCGGTGATCCTCGGATCGGAGCTGTATCTCCACAACGCCCACAGCGGCTGCGGCGACTTCAATGCCCGCTCTTGGGCCTCGAGCCCTTGTTCGGCGCGCCTGCGGAATACGGCCAGGTACAGATCGCCCATCGTGCGGAAGTAGTAGTGCACCAATTGGGGTTTGAGACCGGCTTTTTCCGCGACCCGGCGTGACGTCACCGCGGCGTAGCCCTCCTCGAGCATCAACCGCTCGGCGGCGTCGAGGAGCACGGTGCGATTCTTCGCGTCCGGCGCCCCGATTCTGCGCTCCGATGCCATTCCCCCGCGCCACCTTTCCTGCTGCCCACACGGCGTGACCCCCGAAACGCTGATGGTAGCCGCATCCCGGCTCGTCGCCTTGACCCTGACCTCAGCCCCATGCTAAGCAGGTGCTCAGCACATTTTTCGTCATTCGACAACATCCACCCATTCCGGCCCGGGAGGCACGAACCAATGACCGCAGATTTCGACACGGTGGATTACTTCACCGACCCGTCTCTCGTGCCCGACCCGCACCCCTACTTCGACCACCTGCGGACGAAGAACGCGACCTGCTGTCCGATCAACAACGGTGTACTGGCTGTCACCGGCTGGGAGGCCGCCAACGACGTCTACCGCGATGTCGACCACTACTCGGCATGCGTCGCGGTCGCGGGCCCGTTCACCCCGATCCCGTTCACCCCTGAAGGTGATGACATCACCGCCCAGCTCGAGGCGCACCGCACCGAGATCCCGATGTTCGAGCACATGGTGACGATGGACCCGCCCCATCACACCAACGCCCGATCGCTGCTGAGCCGGCTGCTGACGCCCAAGCGGCTGAAAGAGAACGAGGACTTCATGTGGCGTCTGGCCGACCGCCACATCGACGAGTTCATCGACGACGGCAAATGTGAGTTCCTGTCCGCCTACGGTAGGCCGTTCTCGCTGCTGGTGGTCGCCGACCTGCTCGGCGTTCCGGAGGAGGATCACGAGGAGTTCCGCGAGGCGTTCGGCGCGCAGCGCCCGGGCACCAACATCGGCGGCCTTGAGCACGAGCCGCTCCCGGTCAACCCGCTGGAGTGGGCGGACGACAAGTTCGTGCACTACATCGAGGACCGCCGCAAGAATCCGCGCGACGACGTCCTCACCGGCCTGGCGACGGCACTGTACCCCGACGGCTCCACTCCCGAGGTGACCGACGTGGTCCGCACCGCGACGTTCCTGTTCGGCGCCGGACAGGAGACGACGGCCAAGCTGCTCAGCGCGGCGATGCGGGTGCTCGGCGACCGACCCGATATCCAACAGCAGCTACGGGACGACCGCACCCTCATCCCCGTGTTCATCGAAGAATGCCTGCGCATGGACAGCCCGGTGAAGAGCGTCTTCAGGATGGCGCGCAAGTCCACCACCCTTGGCGAGACGGCTGTGCCCGCGGGCACCACGGTGATGGTCAGCCCCGGCGCCGCGAACCGGGATCCCAGCCGGTTCGAAAACCCGCACGAGTTCTCGCTCGACCGCAAGAACGTCCGCGAGCACATCGCGTTCAGCCGCGGCATCCACTCCTGCCCCGGCGCACCGCTCGCGCGCGTCGAAGGCCGGGTCAGCGTCGAGCGGCTCCTGGACCGGTTGGGCGACATCACGATCGACGAGGACAAGCACGGTTCCGCGGGCTCGCGCAACTACACCTACGAGCCGACGTTCATCCTGCGCGGGCTGACCGAGATCAACATCAAGTTCACGCCGCTGGGGTAACTGGGATCAGGTGTCGCCGCGCTGCCAGCGGGTGAAGCCGTCCTGGGCAATGCATGTCAAGAAGAGGCCGTCGGGGGCCTGTGCCACATCGCCGTCCTGGCCGGCACAGGTCTCGCCCAAATTTTTGATGCCGTGCATCTCCGGCGAGCGGAACCAGCGCGGTTCGTAGCGGCGCGGCGATCCGCAGAACACCAGCCGGCCCCAGTCGGTCACGCCGAAGGCGTAGTAGGTGGCGTTGTTGCAGTACGACCCGAGCACGATGTGAGAGGCGATGCCGGGCGTGCAGTCGGGATAATTGCATTCGTCTTCCGCGGCGGCCGGCGGCGCAGCCGCCAGCACGCCCGCAGTGACAACCCCAATGAGCACCGTCACGAGAGATCGCACGCCGCCATTCTCACATATCGCGGTAACGAAATTCTCCCTTCCGGAGAGTATTGCTCCGAGGAAACGATAGGCTGACGCTATGCGCGGACTGGGAGTCATCGGCGGTGTCGCGACGGCTGCAATGACAGTCTTCGGAAGCCTAGGCGTCGCAGCACCGGCACAGGCCTCGAATTACGGAATCGAACTCAACGGCACGTGGCGCGTCATGTCCAACGGCGAATGGGCCAGGACCAACCAGGTTCTCCGAGACGAGAAGACGATCATCGAGAACTGGGACATCACCTCGAGCTGCGTGAGCCCCATCGAGTGCACGGGAACCGTCACAAGCGACAAGGGCTGGAGCGCCCCCATCAACCTGATCAAGGTCTACTGGATCGTCAACCGCGACATCCCCAATTGGGCGCCCTGCCCCGACGGCACCTTCGCCCCCGGGCACCAGAAGTTCACGGTCTGGGGCGTCAACCCAGCTCTCAACGAACGCGACCTCAAGATCACCGACATGCTCGCCGGACGCAACATCACTGAGACCGACAGCGGCGCGTGCGGCAAGAACCAACCGCTCGATGTCGAGCTTCCAGTCCGCATGGAAAGAATCGCCTAGCCCCGACCTAACCAGCTCGGCCGTAGCTGGTCAGATCGGGAGCAGGTCCTTCCACGACTTGGGTGCTCCGCCCGCAGCCAGATTCGTGATCTTTTGCCGCGAACCATCTGGCGTCAGGTACTCACCCGTGCGCGGGTCGTAGTGTGCCACCGCGACCGACGGCCCACCGGTATGCCCTGGCGCGCTGCCGTTGAACGCGCTGGGCGCAGCGGGCACCGCGCCGCCACCGGCAGGCGGTTCAGCCGGCGGCGCGGGCGGTATCGGCGTTCCGTTCAGCGAGTTGCCTGCCGGCGGCGGCGGTGGGATCGGTGCGGCAGCCGGTGCCGGACCAGGCAGCGGACCCGGCAACGGCGCACCGGGCGGCGGCGCGTCGGGGGGCGTCCCCGCCGCCGGCGTGCCCGGCGGCAGTGGCGTACCCTGCAGCGGCGCATGGATCCGGTCGTTGAAGTCGACGCGGTCGTCGATCGGAACGCCCTGCGAGACCAAGTTCGGGTCGATCGGGTACGCCCCCAGCGTGTGCTGGCGGATCGCTATCGGAATATAGCCCCGCGGATCGTTGCAGAGCTCGACAGTCGGTGCCCGCTTACCGGGATGTCCTATGCACGGGTAGTTGCGGGCACCACGAACAGCGATCGGGGAGTCCTGCGGCAGCTTGCAGTACAGCCCATCCGGGGTGTCGATCACTTCCTCGTCCGCAGGGTTGCGCCACTGCGACGGCGGCAAGAAGCCGACCGTGCATGGCGGTGGATCGTTGATGGTGAGCGCGAAGTCACCCGAGGGCAACCCCGTGGGGTTGTTCTTCGGAAGGCCAAACGACAGCTCGGCGGCGATGATGCCGGGGAATATCACCAGCAGCTGTTCCAGCGACGGGTTGTAAGTGAGGAGAATCTGGCTCACCGTTGTGAGGTTCGCCAGCAAGATCGGCAGTGTCGGCTTCACCTGCTCCAGCAGCGCCGAAACCTCGTGCGCGAAGCCGGGTCCGCGCTGCAGAAGCGCACGGATCTCCGGGTCGTTCTGCGCGAGCTGCGCGGTGACCCCATTGAGGCTGCGCGCCCATGTGCGAATTTGGTCGGCGGTCTCGGCTTGTGAATCGAGAAGCGGGCCACTGTTATCGATCAAGGATTGCGTCTGATCCGAGACACTGTTCACCCTGTCCGTCACCGTGGACGCGGAGTCGAGCAGCGACTGGAAGTCTGGACCCGCTCCGTTGAACGCCTTGAAGGATTCGTTCAGCAGGTCGGAGATTCTGTCTCCTGGAAGGCTGTTGACCAGGTTGCTCAGCTGGTCGAGCATGGGCCCAACGGCCTGCGGGATCGACGTGTTGTCCTTCTCGATCACCGAGCCGTCCTTGAGATACGGGCCGGAGTCGGTGCGAGGCCGCAGATCCACGTATTGCTCGCCGACCGCGGAGACGCTGCGAACCTCGGCCTTGAGATCGGCGGGGACCTTCGGGGAGGTGTCCAGCGTCAGCTCCGCTTGCGCCCCGTCCTCCGTGAGCTTGACGCCGGTGACCTTCCCGATCTGCACGCCCCGGTAGGTCACGTTGGAGAACCGATAGAGGCCCCCTGCGGCAGGCAATTTCATCGTCACGTGGATGCGTCCCAGGCCGAGCAACGTCGGCACTTGCATATAGGTGAACAGCATCACCCCCACACCGATGATCGACGCGATCGTGAAGATAATCAGCTGGTTTCGGACGAAGCGCGTCAGCATCAGCCACCGCCTCCCGGTGCCGGAGGTACATCAGCAGGCGCAGGCATCGGCTCCGCGGGCGGCGGTGCCTGCCCGGCCTCAGCACCGTATGGTCCCGCAAAGATCGGCGATCCCGCTCCGGCTTGCGTCTGCATTATCTGCGGTGCCGTCGGCGGTGGAGCGACCGGCAGTACCGGCACGGGGATCGGCGGCGGAGCGCCGTTAGGCGATGGCGGCGGCGGCAGTGCCTGGTCAGGCGGCGGTGCGACACCGACCGTCATCGGCTGGTACGAGTAGTTCAGGTAGTACGGATCACCCGGGGCCGGAATGAGTTTCGCGTTCTCGTCGCCCCACCGCGTACCGGCAAGCAACGTCTTCTTCAATCGCGGATACGTGAGGTCGAAGATCGCGGTCAGGTTGATGTAGTCACCGCGGGTGATGGTGTCGGCAAACCCAGGACCGTACGGGAACGCGGTCGCCCAGATCAGCGCCGAGCTGAGGTCTGGCCCGATATCGGCCAGCGCCTTGAGAGCAGGCTCGAGGTTCTTCAGATCGGTCACCAGGTCGTCGCCCGCATCGTGCACCAGTCCCGCTGCAGTGTCGCTGAATTCACCGAGCCTCTGTAACGCAACCGTCAAGGTCGGCCGCTCCTTGATCAGCACATCCAGCGCCGGCGGTACTTCCTTGAGGGCGCGGTCGAGTACCTCGCGCTGCCCGGCGAACGTGCCGGCGACCCGATTGAGCTGCTGAATGGACGCGATGATGTTGTCATGTTGCGCATCGAGCACGCCGACGAAATTGTCGAGCCTGGTGAGCAACTCGCGGATCTGGGGTTCGCGTCCGTTCAGCGCGGTGCTGGCGTTGTGGACGATGTCACCGATCTGCCCTAGTCCGCCCCCGTTGACCACGGCCGACAGCGAGGACAGTGTCCGCTCCGTCGAGGGATACGCCGACGTTTTGTTGAGCGGAATGGTCGCTCCTGGCCGCAGCCGACCACTGGGCTTCTCGCCGAGTGGTGGATTGAGTGCCAGATGCATCGACCCCAACAGACTGGTCTGCCCTACCGTCGCTACGGCGTTCGCGGGAACGACCACGTCAGGCTTGACCGAGATCTCCACGTTGGCATGCCAGTTGTCGACCGTCATCTTTCCGACGCTGCCGACGACGACGTCGTCGATCAGTACCGGCGAATTCGACTCCAGCGTCGCAACATTGGGAACTTCGACATGATAGGTCGCCGCGTCGGGTCCACGGCCGACCGCGCCGGGCAGCGGCAGTGAATTCACCCCTTGGAAAGAGCAGCCCGTCAGGATCAGCGCCACGCAGGCCCCCGCGACTGCCAGCCCCCTCATTTCGCGAATCATGGCCGGGGCGCCCCTTCCGCAGGCAACAGGGGTGCATTCGGATCGGCGGGCGGAGCGGCCGGCGCCGCCGTCTGCGGCATCAACATGTCCTCGACGCTCGACCCTGGTGCGGGCAGGTTGGAGATCACGTGCGGCGGGAGAATGGGCGGCGCGTTCGGGATCAGCGCGGGCGACGGCGTCGACGGCGCTTCACTGCCGACAGGCGGGGCGTACATCCCCCGATACGTGTTCGGCGGCCCGTTCCACCCTGGAGGTGGCGGAATGTCGCCCGCGCCCGTGTACGCCGACACCGTCGGCGGCGGCTCGGGCGGGTCCTGAGGTCCGGGACCGCCCGGCAAGAGCTTCGGGTCGGTGTAGATGATTCGATCGGGATTGATCGCGGGCCTTAGATATTCGTTCAGCGGCAGTGGAATGTTGTTGAAATTCACCAATCGCAGCGCGGGGCCGAGGTATTGCGCACACAGCTTGGCCGTTTCCGGTGCGGTGGTGTTCTCGACCGCGCCGATCATGCCGCAGATGGCCTGGACCGGGTTCGCGAAGTTGACGAGTGAGAACGCGCCCGTCACCGACCCGCCGTTCGGGTAGTAGATGTTCTCGAAGTTGGCGATGGCGTTGGGCGTGATGTGCAGTACGTTCTCGAAGGCCAACCGGTGATCGACCAGAATCTGCGTCACGTCGGCCAGCCGCGCAATCTGCTCAGCAGTCTGGTTGCGAGTCCCGGCGACGAAGCGCTGCACCTCGACAATGGCAACCGACAGATTCTTCAGCGCGGCGTCCAGATCAGATCTGTTGTCGTTGATCACGCTGCTGAGAGTGGCGAGCCTGTCCTCGAACAGGACGATCTGCTCCTTGCTGTCACGCAGCGCGGACACGAAGACCTGCAAGTTCTTGATGATGTCGACGATGTTCCCGCTGCCTTCGGCGAAAACCCGTGCCACACCGGACAATTGGGCCAGCGTCTGGCGTAGTTTGTCGCCGTTGCCGCCCATCGCGTTTGCGGCGCTGTCGACGAACCGCGAGATCGAGGTGTCCGACGCCCCGCCCTTGGGGCCCAAATCCGTTGCCAGCCGCATCAATTGCGTCTTGACGTCGTCCCATTCGACGGGGACGGCAGTTCGCTCGCTGGGAATCACCCCACCCTCGCCCATAGTCGGGCCGTCACCGCTGTGGTAGGCGGGAGTGAGCTGAACGTAGCGCGCCGCCACCAGGTTCTGCGCGACGATCACCGCCTTTGCCTTCGCCGGGACAGGCACGTCACGGTCGACCTTGAGGATCATCTTGGTCTGCGTGCCCTCTGGCTGGATCGAGTCGATCTTGCCGACCTTGACACCTGACACCCGAACCTCGTCGCCGGGATAGATCGCCGTCGCGGTGGGGAAATACGCCGTAATGGTCTTCGGCCCGAAGAATGCCTGACGCACGAGGAACACTGCGGCGCCGACGAGCACGATCACCAGTAGGACCGCCGCGACGGGTACTAGCCGCCTACCCTTGGGGTTCACCTGGATCTCCATCGTTGGGAAGGTCGCCTGGCTGAGGAATGCTGTTGACCGGGAACGGCAGCTCCGCCCGCGGTCCGGCGTTATCTGGCGGCTGGCCAATGTTCGTTCCACGCCTGAACCCGAAGGCGTAATCCAGGAACGGTTGCAGTATCTGCCCGAATACAAGGTTCGGCACAAGCGCGTTGTAGTATGCGCCGTTGGCCACGATTTCGCCTTGTGTCAGATAGTATTTCGCCGCTCCGGGCAGCATTTTGGCCAGGTTCTCCCGGTTCTTCTCCAGCATTGCCATCACCGAGTTCAACCGATCGAGCGTTGGCCTCAGCTCTGCCTCGTTGTTGGCCACCAAGGTGGTGAGCTCCTTCGACACGGCCGATGTGGCGGACAGCAGGCTGGTGATCGCGTAGCGCCGCTCGTTGAGCACCCCAAGTAGATCGTTCGCATTGAGGATCAGCGCGTTGACCTTCTCACTGCGCTCCGAGAGAATCCCGGTGACGTCGCCCGCTGTCTTCAGCAACTCTGCGAGGCTTTGGTTGCGGTTGTTGAGTGACCGCGACAGCCGCGACACTCCGTCGAAGGTCGGACCCAGTTGGGGTGCGATCTGGTTCAGCGTCTCAGCCAGCGTGTCCAAGGACTGGTTGAGAGACTGGGTGTTCGTGCCCGCCGTGTTGCTGGTCAAGTCGCTGACGGCATCGGTCAATGAGTACGGCGAGGACGTCCGCGTAATCGGGATGACGGTGTTGGGCGACAGTGTGCCGCTGCCCGCCGACTCCAGCGCCAGCACGCGCTCGCCGAGCAGAGTCCCGGTCCTGATATGCGCTGAGGTGTCGGAGCCGAGTGCATATTTGCCGTCGATGGTGAAGCTGACAAGCGCGTCGCCGTTCTGCAACTTCACGGAGTTGACGCCGCCGACCTTGATACCGGATACCAAGACGTCGTTGCCCTCCACCAGGCCACCGGCCTCGGTGAAGAGCGCCTTATAACGCAGCCCCGTTGCCAGCTGCCTCAGGCTATCGGGTTGCAAGCCAACGATGATGACGAGAATGGCCAGGACGACACCGATGATGCCTGCCCTGACGAGCCGTGATCCGCGGTACTTGTCCATTTACTCTTCCCTGCACCTTCCGCCCTCTTGCTTGATCCATGGGAAGACCACGGTTCGCCCTTGCAGGTCGCTGGCCCGGAAGGTCACCGCACAGATGTAGTACGGGAAGAAGGCGCCGTAGGCGCCCACGCGGGCGAGTTTCTTGTAGATGCCCGGTAGTCGTTGAATGGTCGCATCGAGGCGGTCCTTGTCGTTGTCGATTATCGGAGCCAACCTGTTCAGTTGGTCGATCGTCCCGTTCAGCGGCGGGTTTGCCCTACCGAGCAGGTCCGCCAGCGACGTGGTGCCGTTGTTGAGCGACTCGATGGCCGTGCCAATCGGGTCACGGTCTTGAGATAGACCGTGGACCAGACTTTCGAGCTTGTCGATCGCGCCGGAGAAGTCGTCGCCATCCTTGGACAGCGTGTCCAGGGTGGTGCGCAGTTGGTCGATCAACTGCTCAATGACCTGGTTGTTGTCGGCGAGCGAGTTCGAAAACGACGACGTCTTCGAGAACAGCGATTCAAGCGTGCCGCCCTGGCCTTGCAGAATTTGCACCAGCGACCCCGTCAGTGCGTTGACGTCCTGCGGGTTGAGGCCTTGGATGACGGGTTTCAGTCCGCCGAGCAACAGGTCGAGGTCCAACGCGGGCGCCGTGCGCTCCACCGGTATCTGAGCACCTGCAGGCATGATCTTCGTCGAATTTGCGGGTGAATCCACGAGTTCCAGGTAGCGGTCGCCGACCAGGTTGAGGTAGCGGATCGCGGCCTGGGTGCCGGTTGTCAGCTTGATATTGCGCTCGGTGTCGAACTTGACGAGCACCTTTCGGTCGGGCAGCAACGAGATTCCGCTGACAGTGCCGACCCGGATCCCCGCGATCCGAACAGTGTCACCGGACTTCAGGCGGGACGCATCGTTGAAGACAGCTGAATAACCGTTCGTCGACCCGGTTCTCGTCTCACCGAAGACCATGAACAGGAAAACGGTCAGCAGTATCATCACCAGCCCGAAGGCGGTGAACTTGATGAGCGTGCCGGTCGAGCGCGTCATCCTGGCATTCCGATCTGTGCGGTGTTGCGCGGCGGTCCGTCGAGCGGCCCGAACAGCCAGTTCTTCAGAGCGTCGGAATTCAGCACGAGGCCCTGGTTGCCGTATCGCGCGGGGTTGGAGCCCACGTCACCGAGAATGAACGGCGGCACGAAGTTGGCAGGCAAATCCGGAAGGCCGAGCGCGTCGCAGTAGTTGGCACCACCGCTCTTGGCCGCGACCTTCGGCAGATCACCCGGATAGCGATAACGCTCGACACCGAGCGTCAGGCCCGCCGACACGAGAATCGACGAGTATTGCGGCGGTGACTTCGCGAGCGGGATCAGGCCGCCGATGCCGCACCGCAGCGAGTCGTGGTATTCGGCGAGGAGGCCCGTGGTCGGCACCAGCAGGTGGGTGACCTCGGTCAGCGCCGGCCGGTTGGCGCTGAGCACCTCGTTGCCGAGGTTGGCCAGTCCGATGGCGCTGACGAGGAATTCGTCGAGGTTCTGCTGCTGGTCGACAATGGAATTGCTCACTGTGGTGGTGTTCTGGATCGTCGACATGAGGTCGGGTGCCGCGTCGCCGTAGGCGGTGAACGCCGGCACCGACGCCTCGATGTCATGCGAGAGGTTCGGCAGGCTCGGCTCGATCTTGGCCAGCAGCGCATTGAAGTCGACCAATGTCTGACCGAACTTCTCACCACGGCCGTTGAAAGCCGTCGCAATCGCGCCAAGCGTCTCGTTCAGCTTGGCCGGATCGATCTTGTCCAGCACCGTCACCAACCGCTGGAAGACGGTGTTGATCTCGACGGTCACGTGCTGGCTCTGAATCACCTGGCCGGCGCGCAGCTTCTCGGGCGACGGCTGGGGTGGGGCGTTGAGTTGGACGAACTTCGCGCCGAACACCGTGTTCGACGTGATGTCGACCAGGACGTTGGCGGGGATCAGCTTCATCTGGCTGGGGTTCATGTCGAGATGCAGCACGGCGGTCCCGTCGGTGCGGTCCTCGATGTCGGCCACCTTGCCGACCTGAACGCCACGCATCTTCACCTTGGCGTCTTTGTCCATCACCAGACCGGCACGCTCCGAAATCACCGTCACCGGAACGGTTTTGGTAAAGCTGCCGCGGAACAGGCTGACGGCCAGGAAAACGATCAACCCGATCGCCACAACCAGGCCCAGGCCTGCGAGCGGCCGGACCGCACTACCTCTCATCGACTCGTTGTCCCCTATCCCGACAGGTTGAAGTTGCCGTTGGAACCGTAAATGGACAGCGAGACAAGCAGTGTCACCGACACCACCACGATGAGCGAAGTGCGCACGGCGTTGCCCACCGCGACGCCGACACCCGAGGGGCCGCCGGTGGCGAAGTAGCCGTAGTAGGTGTGGATCAGCAGGATCGTGATCGCCATCAACACGGCCTGCAGGAACGACCACAACAAGTCGATCGGGTTCAGGAACGTGTCGAAGTAGTGGTCGTAGAGTCCTCCGGACTGACCGAACAGCACCACGGTGGTGAACTGGCTGGCCAGGAACGACAGGATGACGGCGATCGAATACAGCGGGGTGATCGCGATCATGCCCGCCACGATGCGAGTGGACACCAGATACTCGATGGGCCGAATCGCCATCGACTCCAGCGCGTCGATCTCCTCGTTGATCCGCATGGCACCCAGCTGGGCCGTCACGCCCGCGCCGAACGTGGCTGCCAGACCGATGCCTGCGACAACGGGCGCAGAGATGCGCACGTTGATGAACGCGGCCAAGAATCCGGTCAGCGCCTCGATGCCGATGTTTCCCAGCGAGCTGTAGCCCTGCACGGCCAGGGTGCCGCCCGCGGCCAGGGTGAGGAAGCCGACGATCACCACCGTGCCGCCGATCATCGCCAATGTGCCTGCGCCCATGGAGATTTCGGCGATCAGCCGGATGATCTCCTTGCGGAAGTGCACGAACGCGTGTGGCATCCCGCCAAGCGCCCGCAGGTAGAACAACACGTGGTCGCCAATACGGCCGAAGAAGTCGACCGGTCGCCGCGCTTGCCGGAACAGCCGCGGATAAACAGCTTTGACTGCCATTGCGCTATCCCGTCGTCATCCGGATGCCGATGGCCGTCACGATCACGTTGATCACGAATAAGGCCATGAACGCGTACACCACCGTCTCGTTGACGGCATTCCCGACAGCCTTGGCGCCGCCGCCGGTGATCGTCAGCCCGCGGTAGCACGCCACCAGCCCGGCGATCAGACCGAACAGGGCGGCCTTGACGCACGAAATGATCACCTCGGGCACGCCGGTCAGCAGCGTGATGCCCGCCGCGAACGCGCCGGGATTGACGTCCTGAATGAAGACCGAGAACGAGTAGCCGCCCAGAATGCCGATGATGACCACGAGGCTGTTGAGCAACAACGCCACCAGCCCCGACGCCAGAAAGCGCGGAGTCACGAGCCGCTGCACCGGGTTGATGCCCAGCACCTCCATCGCGTCGATCTCCTCGCGAATGGTCCGCGACCCGAGGTCGGCGCACATTGCCGTGGATCCCGCGCCCGCCACGATCAACACCGTCACCAGCGGGCCGATCTGCGTCACCGCGCCGAACGCCGCGCCGGCACCACTGAGATCCGCCGCGCCCAACTCGCGCAACAGGATGTTCAGGGTGAAGCTGACCAACACCGTGAACGGGATGGCCACCAGCAACGTCGGCGCCAACGAAACCTTGGTGATGAACCAGCACTGCTCGAGAAATTCCCGCCACTGAAACGGGCGCCGGAAGATGAACCGGACTGCGTCCTTCGACATGGCGAACAAACCGCCCACAGCTTGCATCGGACCCGACAGGTTCTTGCCGATCGAGATGCCGGGAGACCACCTATCTGCCACGGGCGACCGGTCCTTCCAGAATCGTGACCGCAGAGGCCGCAATCGGGCCGCCGAGATTATGCGCCAGGCCTACTCGCGCACCGCATTGGGCGACGCCGGTCGCCCCCGGCGGGTGGCCATTGGCCTTCAATCCGCCGCTGGTGTTCACAGGCAATCCCCCACCGATCGTCGTTTCCGCCGCGTCGTGGAGCGTGTAAGCCCCGGAACGCTCGGTGACCCCCAGATCTTCATAGCTGATTTGTTCGATGCCGGTGAAAAAATCGTGAACTTCCGCCACATCCACATCAGCGGGCGTCATTGCTGCTATCGAGTCCAGGCCGATGCCGGGCTCGAAGTACTCATCGAAAGGCGTCATGCCCGCCCTGACAATGGCGACGTTTCTCACGCTGCGGCCGCCGTGTCCGATTCCAACGCAAACCCGCAGTCCGACCCGATGCCCACCGTGCCCGGCTGTACCCCGGTTGCTTTCACAAGCGCGCGAACCCCCACACCGTCCTGCTCGACGATCACCAGCGAGTACGGCGTCCGCAGGCCGAGAACCCGGATGTGCACCGTCGTCTCGGTGTACACCGTCCCGGTTCGGGGCAGCGGAACCAGCTCGTATCGCGTGGCAAGGGTACCGTCATCCCCCACCCGATATCGCGTTGGGAAGTCCAACTGGTCGGCGTCCGCGAAATGCCCTGCCTCCCAACGAACTTTGGCTTCGAAAGCACGTTCGTAGGCGGCAAGGGATATCGGTATGCCCGCATCGGCGCCGGTGAGGCGCTCGAACACAGCGGCGAAACCCGCCTCAACCGCCAGCGCGATCGCGTCTTCGTCGTCGCCGGCCACCCGGTGTTGGACAGTTCCCCAACACGGCAGGTGAGTGCCGACCGAAGCGACGTAGGGCATGTGGTCCTTCGCTCTCTACGTGACGGCGCCGGCCGTCTTGAGCTCGATGATGCGGTCCCAATCCAAACCGAGTTCCAGCAAGATCTCGTCAGTTTGCTCCGCGAACGCGGGCGCCGGTCCGGATTGGGGCGCGGTGACATCAAACTGCACCGGATTCGCCACCAATTCGAGTTCGCCTGCCTGTACCAGATATTCGTTGGCGCGGATCTGAGCGTCCTCGACGGCCTGCAGGGTGTCCTGAACCGGCGCCCACGGCCCGAGCAGCGTCGCGAACCGCTCACTCCATTCGGCCAGCGGCCGCTTCGACATCGCCTCGGTCAGGATCTCCGTCGCCACCGCGGTGTTCTCTGCGATGGACTCAGCAGTGGCGAACCGCGAATCGTCGGCGAGCTCGTCGAGGTCCATGTGCTTGCACACGTCGGCCCAGAACTTCGTCGGCTGCATCATGACGAACGAGATGAAGCGGTTGTCGGCAGTCGGGTAGAGCCCGACAAGCGGGTTGATCGGCGAGCCGTGTACCCCCGGTGGGAACGCCTCCATGCGCTCGCCGAGGTGCTTGGTGAGCGCCACGGTGTGGCCCAGCGACCAGAAGCCGCTGCCCAGCAGCGATACGTCGACGATGGACGGCTCACCGGTGCGCTCACGCTTGAGCAATGCCGCGGCGATGCCGCCCGCGAGGTTGGTGCCGCTGATGGTGTCGCCGTAGGCGGGACCGGGCGGACCGACCATCCCGGGCGTCCCGGGCGGCGTGATGGTCGCGGCGGTGCCTGCGCGGCACCAGAACGCGGTCATGTCGTAACCGCCCTTGACCGACTCCTCGCCACGCGGTCCGAGTGCACTGCCCCTGGCGTAGACGATCTTGGGGTTGACGGCGCGGATGTCGTCGACGTCGATGCCGAACTTCTGGCGATGGCCGGGCAGGAAGCTGGTCAGGAAGACGTCGCTGCGCTTGGCGAGTTCGAGCAGCACCTCGCGGCCCTGCGGCACCGACATGTCGAGCCCGATGCTGCGCTTGTTGCGGTTGGCGTGCTCGATGTTGGGGTTCGGATCGCCCTCCACGCGCAACAGCCCGGTCTGGCGGAGGCCGCGCTGCGGGTCACCGGTGATCGCGTGTTCGACCTTGACGACGTCGGCGCCCCACTCCGTGAGTACCGCGCCGGCTGACGGCACGAAGCCGTACATGGCAACTTCGAGAACGCGAATCCCCTCCAGCGGCGCGCTCACGAAACCACCGTCGCAATCGTCTTGCGCTCCAGGAACTCCTCGAGGCCCGCGGCGCCCATCTCTCTGCCGATGCCGGACTGCTTGTAGCCGCCGAACGGGCTGTCGGGACCAAAGAACATGCCGCCGTTGATCGACAGCGTGCCGGTACGAATGCGACGCGCGATCGCGAGCGCGCGGTCCTCGCTGCCGAACACCGCGCCCGAAAGTCCGTAGATCGAGTTGTTGGCGATCCGCACCGCGTCGTCGTCGTCGGAGTAGCGGATGACGACCAGTACCGGCCCGAACACCTCTTCCTGGGCAATCTCGCTGTCCGGGTCGACATCGGTGAGCAGTGTCGGCTTATAGAAGTAGCCCGGACTCACCTTCTCGCCGCCGGTCACCAGCGTCGCGCCGGCCTCGACCGCGCGCTTGACCATGCCGTCGACTTTGTCCCGCTGTTTCTCGCTGATCAGCGGACCCGTATAGGTGCCCTCTTCGGCGGGGTTGCCGTAATTCACCACCCCGAAGTTGTTCTTCAGCTTCTCGACGATCTCGTCGTGATGCTTGCTCGGCACGAGGAGCCGCGTCGTGATCGCGCAGCCCTGACCGGAGTGGCTGGCCGCGGCGAACGCGGTGAAAAGCGCCGCCGTGTCGAAGTCGCCGTCGTCGAGCACGATCGCGGCCGACTTTCCACCGAGTTCGAGGAAGACGCGCTTGCACGTCTCACTCGCGGCGGCCATGATCGCCCGACCTGTCGGCGTGGAGCCGGTGAAGGTGATCATGTCGACGTCCGGGCTCGTCGTCAGAGCGACTCCGACTTGGGGATCGGTTCCGGAGAGCACGTTGACGACACCGGCCGGGATATCGGTGTGCTCGGCAATCAGCTCGCCGAGGGCGAGTGTGATCAGCGGCGTGTCGGGTGCGCCTTTGAGGACGACCGTGCATCCGGCCGCCAGCGCCGGCGCGAGCTTGGCCAGCGCCAGCTGGGTCGGGTAGTTGTAGGCGATGATCGCCGCCACGACCCCGGCGGCCTCTTTCTCCACCCAGCGGTGGTGCTGCATGCCGTGGCTCTCGCTGTTGCCGAGATCCTCGGTGAGCGGGTACGTCTTCAGCAGGTCCGCGTAGTAGCGCACGATCGCAATGGGCGCGTCGAGTTGGGCGCCCGCGCACATCGCCGGTGTCGCACCGACTTCGGCGATCGTCAGCGCGGCGAGTTCGTCGCGATGCTCGACCAGCACACGGTGCAGCTGGTCGAGACAGCGGATCCGAAACTCGGTGTCGGTCGACCAATCGGTGGTGTCGAACGCGCGCCGCGCCGCGGCAACCGCGGCCTCGGCGTCGGCGACCGTCGCGTCCGGGGCATAGCCGACCACTTCTTCGGTCGCGGGGTTGACAGAAGCGAACGTGGCTCGCGTCTCCACGAGCTGACCGTCGATCAGCATCCGCCGAGAGGCCCGTCGCTCAGATGAACCCGCGCTCGGCCCGCCGCCGGCGATCGTGGGCGCCTCCGTCATCCAGCCTCCCTAGCAAAGTTTCGGTGTGATGGAAACTTCATTCTCATCTTCGGCGAATCATACATTCGCGTCGCGAGAACTCAAGAAAATGAAGATGGCCTAGTCATGTGGCCTGATGACGGCATTGATCAAAAAACGCATGCGACAATTGGCCCTGATTTGTCTTGCGATACTACACAATGCGAGAGTACGGTTCTCATATTCGGAAGGATGATTCTTGATGGTTGAGACGGACGCGCTGTCGTGACGACCGCCGTCGTCACCGGAGGTGGCTCTGGTATCGGCCGGGCCGTCGCCAATCGACTGGGCTCCGACGGGTATCACGTCGCCACCCTCGACCTCGTCGAATCCGACGAAAAGTTCGCCTACGTCGCCGACGTCACCGACCGCTCCGCGGTCGACGCCGCGCTGACCAGCGTGCGGGAGCAGCTCGGCCCGATCACGGTCCTGGTGAACGCGGCGGGCATGGAGCGCTTCAAGCGGTTCACCGACCTCACCTTCGCCGACTTCCACCGCGTCGTCGACGTGAACCTCAACGGCGTCTTCCACTGTGTGCAGGCGGTGTTGCCGGACATGATCGAGGCCGGCTGGGGCCGGATCGTCAACATCTCCTCGTCCAGCGCGCAATCCGGGCAGCCGTACATGTCGGCGTACGTCGCGGCGAAGTCGGCGGTCAACGGCCTGACCAAGTCGCTGGCGCTCGAGTACGGACCGATGGGGATAACGGTCAACGCGGTGCCGCCCGGCTTCATCGATACCCCGATGCTGCGCAAGTCTGAGGAGCGCGGGCTGCTCGGCGGAACCGTCGACGAACACATCGCACGGACCCCGGTGCGCCGGGTCGGCAAGCCCGAGGACATCGCCGCCGCATGCGCCTTCCTCATCTCCGAGGAGGCCGGATACATCACCGGCCAGATCCTCGGGGTCAACGGCGGCCGGAACACCTGAACCGAAACGTCTAACGGAGGTCACGAATGAAGGTTTCTGTCGACTCGGGGCGCTGCCAGGGGCACACACTATGCGCGATGATCGCGCCAGATGCGTTCGAGCTCAGCGACATCGACGGCACTTCGTCGCCCGTGAACGAAATCGTTCCTCCCGAGCAGGAGGACGCGGTGCGCGAAGCCGCGCACTCGTGCCCCGAACAGGCCATCTCGATCGAGGAGTGAAGGTTTGACCACCATCGACGACTTCCCCGACAGCGACCGCAAGAAGAATCGGTACCACTTCGACCGGCACACGCCGGAGTACCGGCTGCAGTTCGAGAAGATCACCGAAGAGATGCAGGCCAAGTGTCCGATGGCGTGGTCGGACACCTACGACGGGCACTGGGTCGCTGCGGGCAGCAAGGAAGTCTTCGAGCTGGCTCGCTGCCCTGCAGTGTCCAACCACCATGATCTGACGGGCGAGACGCCGTATCAGGGCATCACGATTCCGAAGGCGCAGCGGGCCACGGTGGTGCGCGGCGGAATCCTCGAGATGGACGAGCCGGAACACAGTCTCTACCGCGGCGCGCTCAACCCCTACCTCTCCCCCGCGGCGGTCAAGCGGTGGGAACCGTTCGTCAACGAAATCGTGCGTGCGGCATTGGACGAGAAGATCGAGTCCGGCCGCATCGACTTCGTCGACGATCTGGCCAACATCGTCCCCGCCGTGCTCACGCTGGCGATGATGGGCATCGAGCTCAAGAAGTGGCCGGTGTACAGCGAACCCGCGCACCTTTCGGTGTCAACCCCTGAACATTCGCCCGACGCCCCCCGTGTCGCCGAGATGAACCGGCAGATGGGCATCGACATGATCAACACCATGAACGAGGTCCGCGAGAATCCGCGGCCGGGCTTGGTGAACGCCCTCCTGCAACTGCGGATCGACGGCGAGCCCGCACCCGATTTGGAGATACTCGGCAACCTCGGCCTGATCATCGGCGGTGGTTTCGACACCACAACGGCATTGACCGCGCACGCGCTCGAATGGTTGTCGGAGAATCCGGACCAGCGCGAACTGCTCAGTCGCGAACGCGACAAATTGCTCAACCCGGCCACCGAAGAGTTCTTGCGCTACTTCACCCCGGCACCGGGCGACGGCCGCACGTTCTCCGACGACGTCGAGTTCGAGGGCACCCGATTCAAAGAGGGTGAGCGGCTGTGGATTTCCTGGGCGATGGCCAACCGCGACCCCTCGGTGTTCGACAAGCCCCACGAGATCGTCCTCGATCGAAAGGGCAACCGCCACTTCAGTTTCGGCATCGGTGTGCACCGTTGCGTCGGCTCCAACGTCGCCAGGACCGTGTTCAAGTCGATGCTGACGGCCGTCCTCGACCGGATGCCCGACTACGTGTGCGACCCCGAGGGCACCGAGCATTACGAGACGATCGGCGTCATCCAGGGTATGAAGCACCTACCCGCGACGTTCACACCCGGTGAGCGGCTCGGCCCCGGACTGGACGAGACGCTCGAGAAACTGCAGCGCATCTGCAACGAGCAGGAACTCGCGCGGCCGATCACCGAGCGCAAGGAAGCAGCCGTCATCGACTGAAACCCCGACCCGGGCCAGCGGTCGGATGGTTTGATAGTCAGCCAGTGGCACTGAGAAGGAACGGAGGGACGCTCGTGAATCGGTTGAAGGCTGTTGTCGCGGCTGCGATTCTGGCCGCCGCGGGCACGGCGGTCGCGCCGCCCTCGCACGCCATGATGATTCTCGGCAACTACGACGTACTCACCAACCGATACGACAGGGCTTCCTGGGTCTGGATGGCCGCGGCGTGCATACCGGAGAAGTCCCTCGACTGCGTGGACATCAGCGCGATATCGCGGCTGAAGTATTACTACGAGTACTACGGAAAGGCACACCTTTCCGGCGACACGTATACGTTGGTGGTCGATGTGCCGGACGGCCTGCGGTGCCCCGGCCAGGTACTGCCCAGCCGCGATACCTACACGTGGAGCCAGGTCACGCTGGCCGGAGAGATCCACTCCTCATACGACGTCGGCTGCTTCGGCGGGCCGCCGGGCACGCAGTTCTGGACGTTCGCCCTGCAACGTCTCTAATCCCGCGAACGTGCGTGTCTGCACACGACACGCCGCGCAAAATCAGCAGTTTGTGCACGCTCGCGCAGCTAGAAGCTCGGCGGCGGACTGAAGCCACCGAGCCGTTCCTCGACCAATCTTCCCACCGCGAGCGTGGTGCGGTCCTCCAGATACGGGCCGACGATCTGAATCCCCACCGGCAGACCCGAGGCCGTGCGCCCGACGGGCACGACGGTGGCTGGCAGGTGAGCCAATGTCGCCAGCGCCACCCACGCCATCAGGTCGGTGTACGGCCGGACGGCGCCATTGACCGTCAGCGTCCGCTCGGGAAACGGTTCGCTGTGGTCGTGCGGGATGGCGGGCACCATCGCCACCGGCATGACAAGAGCGTCCACGCCGGCGAAGAATTCCGCCATCAACGCACGCAACTGCTCGCGTTTCTCGTTGGCGAACATCCACTCCCGGTAGCGCTGCGTGGTGAAGCGCGCGGTGCGCGCCAGCGGCCGGTCATCGTCGTCGGCCAGGGAGTCGGCCAACGCGGTCATCTTGTCGAACGACCGTTTGCCCATGGTCGACAACAGGATTGGGTACAGGAACTGCTGGTACAACCGCACCACGTCGGTCAGGTCAACGGCGGGGCGTGCATCGACGAGCTGGGCGCCGCCCGCGCGCAGCGTGTCGACCGCTGAGGCGAGCACCGTCGAAACCTCGGCGTCGACGGGATAAGCCGGGTCGTCGAGCCACAGCGCGAGCCGCAGATCGCCGAGCGTGGTCGCGCGTGGTGGCGGTAGCTCCAACCGCCACCCGATGGCCTCGCGGCCCGCCGCGCCCGCGATCACCTCAAGGGCCAGCTCGAGGTCGGTGACGTCGCGTGCCAGCGGACCGACGACGGCGAGATCGGTGCCGGCCAGCATGCCCGGCGCCGGTGGAAGATGACCCGCCTGCGAGACGATGCCCCACGTCGGCTTGTGTCCGCAGACGCCGCACCAGTTGGACGGGAAGCGGATCGAGCCGCCGATGTCGCTACCCAGTTCCAGGGCCGTCATGCCGGTGGCGACGGCCGCCGCGGCCCCGCCCGACGATCCGCCCGTCGTGCGCGCCGGATCCCACGGGTTGTTGGTGGTCCCGAAGATCGGGTTGTAGGTCTGCCAATCCCCTGCCAGCGCCGGGGTGTTGGTCTTGCCGAAGATAACCGCGCCCGCATCGCGCAGTCGCCGCACCGCTTCCGCGTCGCGGTCGGGCACGTGGTCCCAGGCGGGCACCCCGCAGGTGGTCCGCATCCCCTCGGTCAGATAGGTGTCCTTGACGGTCATCGGCACGCCGTGCAGCGGACCGACATCGTCCCCGCGCGCCAGCGACGCATCCGCGTCAGCCGCCGCGTCCAGCGCCGCTTCCCGGTCCACCGTGACGACGGCGTTCAGCGGAGGGTTGAGCGCATCGACGCGGTCCAGATAGTGCTCCAGCAACTCGCGGCTGGACAACTCCCGCTGTCGGATCGCCTCTGCCAGTGCATGTGCAGGCTTAAAAGCGATGTCAGACATGCCAACCGACCTTTCTTTTAAGCAAAGAGTACAAACAGCCCGAACACGTTTCGGCGCTGAAAGACTGGCTACGTGACTGTAAGCGCCGGGAGCGACATCTACTACGACCCGTATGACGTCGACCTCAACGCCGACCCGTACCCGATGTTCCGGCGGATTCGCGAGGAGGCGCCGCTCTATGTCAATGAGCGGCACGGCTTCTACGCGCTGAGCCGGTACGACGACGTCGACGCCGCCCTGCACGATCACGAGACATTCAGCTCAGCACGCGGCGCGGTGCTCGAGATCATCCAGTCCGGCATGGAGATCCCGCCGGGCACGCTCATCTTCGAAGATCCGCCGATCCACAACATTCACCGCAAACTGCTGTCGCGGATCTTCACGCCGCGCAAGGTGGCTGCGCTGGAACCGAAGATCCGCGAGTTCACCGCACGCTGCCTGGACCCGTTGGTCGGCACGGGGCGCTTCGACTTCGTCCGCGACCTCGGCGCGCAGATGCCGATGAAGGTCATCGGCATGCTGCTGGGCATCCCCGAGGCAGACCAGGAGTACGTCGTCGAGCACAACGACTCGACGCTGCGCACCGAGCGGGGCGGCAAGATGACCGAGAACCCCGACGGTGTCATCGCCACCGGCGAGGTGTTCGCGTCCTACATCGACTGGCGCGCCGAGCATCCGTCCGACGACATCATGACCGAGTTGCTGACCGCCGAGTTCGCCGACGAAACCGGCGTGACGCGGCGGCTGGGCCGCGACGAACTGCTGCTCTACCTGCAGGTCATCGCGACCGCGGGCAGCGAGACGACCACCCGGCTGCTGGGCTGGGCGGGCAAGGTCCTCGCCGAGCACCCCGAGCAGCGCCGCGAACTCGTCGCCAACCGAACGCTGCTGCCCGCCACGGTCGAGGAGCTCCTGCGTTTCGAGCCCCCCGCTCCGCACATCAGCCGCTACGTGACACGCGATGTGGAGTACTACGGTCAGACGGTGCCTGCGGGCAAGGCGATGATGCTGATCGTCGCTGCCGCCAACCGGGATCCGCGCCGGTTCGGTGAGGACAGCGAGAGATTCAACATCCACCGCGAACCGCAGCAGCACCTCGCCTTCGGCATCGGTACCCACTTCTGCCTCGGTAACGCGTTGGCCCGTCTCGAGGGGCGCATCGCGCTCGATGAGATCCTCGACCGCTTCCCGGACTGGGAGGTCGACCTGACCGAGGCCGAACTCAGCCCGACGTCGACGGTGCGTGGCTGGGAGTCGATGCCGGCCGTGATGTCATGACAACAAGCGAGACGAGAAAGAGGGAGACTGCCATGCCGGATTACGACTACGAAAAGATGAAGAAGGAAGCCGAACAGTTCATCAAGTTCGAGAAGGACAAGAAGAACCGCATCGCCTACATCACGTTCGACCGGCCCGACGCGCAGAATTCCACCACGCTCGGCATGCGGCAGAACTACGCCGACCTGATCCACAAGTGCAATGTGGACGACGATGTCAAGGTGGTCGTGATCCGCGGCGAGGGTGAGGATTTCGGCAGCGGTGGCGACCTGCCCGAGCAGCGCGGCATGTTGGAGAACCCGGGCATGCCGCTGCTGCACGAGCTGGCCATCAACGACGACGACGTGCGCTATCCCCCCGGCGGCTCGTACCGCTATCTTTCGACGGTCACCGACTTCTACGCCAAGGCCCGCGCAGGTAACCGGCCGCTGCAGGAACTACGCAAGATCAGCATCATCGAGGCGAAGGGCTACTGCTACGGCTGGCACTTCTACCAGGCAGGTGACGCCGATCTCGTGATCTCCTCCGACGACGCACTTTTCGGCCATCCGGCCTTCCGCTACGTCGGATGGGGACCGCGACTGTGGTGGTGGGCCGAGACCATGGGCTTGCGCAAGTTCTCCGAGATGCTTTTCACGGGACGGCCTTTCAGCGCCAAGGAAATGTACGACTGCGGCTTCGTCAACAGCGTGGTGCCCCGCGATCAGCTGGAGAAGGAGACCGAGAAGTACGCCCTCGCATGCTCGAAGGCCCGTCCGACCGACACGGTGGCTGTGCAGAAGACCTTTCTGGAGCTCTACAAGCAGCACAAGGGTGAGTATTTCGGCAGCCTGCTCACCGGCATGGTCGAGGGCATGCTGCCGATGATCCAGAACGACCAGCAGAACGACGTTGACCTCACCGAGGGCACGTTCGAGAAGGGCCTCAACAACGTGGTGAAGGACAACGACATGAACTTCCCGCCCGAGTGGCGACTGAGCCGCTCGGGCCGCAACAAGCCCTGAGTTCGTGTCTGCGCTGCAGGGACTCCGCATCGTCGAACTAGCCGAATCCGTGGCCGGCGAGTACTGCGGCAAGCTGCTCGCCGACTTCGGCGCGGACGTGATCAAGGTCGAACGGCCCGGGTGTGGCAGCCCCACCCGGGCCATGACCCCGCCCAGCGTGTTCGCCTATCTCAACACCAACAAGCGCTCCGTCGAACTCGACAGCGACGACGAAGCCCTGCACATCCTCATCGCGTCGGCACATGCCATCATCGACGACCACACGTCGGCGGCAGCCGTCGCGGAGCGCCACCAGGATGTCGTCGTCTGCTCGGTCACCCCGTTCGGCCACGATGCACCGCCAGAGCTGCGAAACGCCAAGAGCATCAATGTCTTTCACGCCAGCGGCTGGGGCTACCACACGCCCAGCCACGCCGACCCCGCCAAGCCTCCGCTCAAGGGCCCCGGCCGGTTTCTGGCCGACTACGAAGCCGGTCTGGACGCCGCGCTGTGCCTTGCGTCGTGCCTGTTCGCCCAGATGCACAACGGCCCAGGAGAATTCATCGACATCTCCGCCCATGCGGTGTTGGTGTCGCGCACCGACTGCATCCTGGGTCGGTTCCTCACCGGAGAGATCGCACCGCTTGGCACCCGCGACGACTACGACCAGCAGGGCCCGGCGTCGTTCTTCGCCTGCCGCGACGGGTTCGCCTACCTCTACATGACCAACGCACACCACTGGGTCGCGCTCAAGGAACTGATGCAAAATCCGCTGTGGCTGAACGAATTCGATGACGACTGGCTCGAGTTCTCGGTGACACCCGAGAAGGTCGCCGCCTTTCACCGCGGGTTCGCACCGTGGATACGAAAACAGGGGAAGAACGCCGTCACCGAAACGGCGCAGCGCCTTGGCGTTCCGTTGGTTCCGGTCAACACCGTCGACGAACTGCCGTTGTTACCGCAATACCGCCATCGCGGCTTCTTCCGTCACGTCACCCACCCGACGCTCGGATCGGCGGCCTACGCCGGCGTTCCATATCTGATGAGTGACTCGCCCACCGAGATCACCAGGTGCGCACCGGATCTCGGCCAGCACTCGGCTGAGGTGCTCGCCGACATAGCCCCACGGAAGCGGCTGACGATCAAAACCCCGCAATTGAAACCGCCGCAGACGCCGCGGGGCGGCCCTCTGGAGGGTGTGCGGGTCGTCGAGCTCACCAAGGTGTGGGCGGGTCCCTACGCGGGAAAGCTGCTGGCATTCCTGGGCGCCGAGGTGATCAAGGTCGAAAGCGCCGCCCGGCCCGAGGAGATGCGCGCCTACGGCGGCACCGACATCAACCATGCCCCGTACTTCCTCAGCATCAACCCCGAGATCCTGAGCGTCGACGTCGACATCAAAAACCCCGCCGGCGTCGACCGCTTGCGTCGCCTGATCAGCCGCAGCGACATCGTGATCAACAACCTGCGGCCGGGGGCGATGGAACGGCAGGGCCTCGGATACGACGCGCTGCGGGCCATCAAGTCCGACATCATCTCGGTGTCGATCAAGATGTGGGGCAACGACGGTCCGCTGGGCTACCAGACGGGCTATGCGCCGTGCTTCGCCGCGCTGGCCGGTACGGCCTCGCTGGTGGGATACGAGGGCGGCCAGCCGCTCGGCGCCAGCATGCGCTACGGCGACTCGACCGTCGGTGCCGCGGCGGCGTTTGCGGCCGTCGCGGCGCTCGTGCACCGCGAACTGACCGGGCGCGGTCAGTTCGTCGACGTGTCCGCCGTCGAGGTGCTGACGTCGATGATCGGCGACTGCGTCCTGGAGCAGGCGCTGACCGGCGAACGGCTCGAGCCGGACGGCAACCGTCACCACGACCTGTCGCCGCACGGCTGCTATCCCTGTGCCGACGGCGAATGGATCAGCATCGCGGTGGCAGACGACGTCGAGCGACGCGCGCTGCAGGAGGTGCTCGGTCACGGTGACCTCGCCGACCTCACCCGGTCACACCACGCGGCCGACCTCGCACGACGACTGCGGCGTGCAGGTGTTGCCGCCACCAAGAGCGCCACAGCGCTCGACGTCATCGCCGACGAATCGCTATGGGAGCGAGGCGCATACCGCTTCGTGTCCGACCACCTCGAAGGCCAGCGCCCCATCCTCGGACCGTCCTGGCGGATGCTGCGCAACCCGGCGCTGATCGAGCGCGGCGCGCCCGATCTCGGTGAGCACAATGACTACGTATTTGCGCACCTGGCGACGGAGCCGGGCGGCCGGCGACATCAGATTCAGGAGACCCGATGACCAAGACCCTGGTCGGCACCGTGGCCCTGGTGACCGGAGCCAGCAGCGGCATCGGCGCAGCGACCGCGCGTGCGTTGGCCGCCGAGGGTGCGACGGTCGCGCTGCTCGCGCGCCGTGCCGACCGGCTCGAGGAACTGAAGACCGACATCGAAGCCGACGGCGGCTCGGCGTTGGTGACGCCGGCCGACGTCACCGACTCCGCTCAGGTGGCGGCCGCCGTCGCGGCCACGGTCGACGGATTGGGCCGCCTCGACATCCTGGTCAACAACGCCGGGCTGTTGCGCATGGGCAACGCCGCCGATGCGCCGCTCGCCGACTGGGACGACCTCGTCGCGGTCAACGTGTCCGGCGTGCTCTACGCCGCACATGCCGCGATCCCGCATCTGATCGCGGCCGCAGCCGATTCGGCGCGAGGCGTCGCCGACCTCGTCACGATCAGCTCGACCGGTGGCCGCGCGGCTCGGCCCGGGACCGCGGTGTACTCGCTGACCAAATTCGGTGTCGGCGCGTTCAGCGAGGGCATCCGGCAGGAACTGATCGGCAAACGAGTTCGGGTCGGTGTCGTCGAGCCGGGCACCGTGCAGACCGAGATCATGGAACACCTTGACGCCCAAGGGCAGATGGCCCAGCGCCGACGCACGGCCGGCATGGTCAAATTGCGGCCAGAGGACATCGCCGACGCGGTCGTGTACATGGTGACGCGCGATCGGCGGGTGGCGGTCAACGAAATGCTGGTACGCGCGGCCGAGCAGACGTGGTGAGGGGTCGTTGGGTCACCGGCGACCGGTCCGGGCTGCCGTTCCCCGCGGATCCGGCCACCTTCCTCGACGGTGGCGTTGCATTCCTCACCAAGGCGTTTCAAACGCACGTTACGGCGATCACCCGGTGTGAGGAAGTTTCCGGTGGCAGCACGGGCCGCAAAATGCTCCTCGACGTCGCCTACGGCAAGCCGCAGCCGCACCTCCACGCCGAATTGTTCGTGAAGTTCTCGCGCGACTTCGACGACCCGGTGCGTGACCACGGCAGAACCCAGATGGAAACCGAGGTGACCTTCGCGTCGCTGTCTCTGACGCCCGACTTCCCCATTGTGGTGCCGCGCACGCAGTTCGCCGACTACCACCGTGAGACCGGCACCGGCATCCTGATCAGCGAGCGGATCCGGTTCGGCCACAACGGTATCGAGCGGCAGTATCACAAGTGTCTCGACTACGAGATGCCCGATGCGGTCGGGCATTATCGTGCGCTGTTCACCGCGCTCGGCCGGCTTGCTGGCGCCGACCGGTCCCGCCGGTTGCCTGCTGCGTTGACCGAGCGTTTTCCGGTCGATCTGCGGGCCGCCGCGGTGGGTGAGCCCCCACCAATGACACCCGGGAAGCTGCATCGCCGCATCGCACGTCTCGCCGAGTTCAGCGAGGCTCGGGCCGGCCTGCTGCCCGACAATGTGCGCTCGGTCGACTTTCTCGATCGGTTTGCCGCCGAGGCGCCGATCGTGCTGCAGAACGAGTCGGCGATCTGGCGGTATCTCAGTGAGGCGAAGGACTACATCGCGCTGTCTCACTGGAACGCCAACGTCGACAACGCCTGGTTCTGGACCGACGACGGCGGCACGCTGCGCTGCGGGCTGATGGACTGGGGCTGCGTCAGCCAGCTGAACCTTGCGATGGCGATATGGGGCGCGATGTCGGGAGCCGAAACCACGCTGTGGGACGACCATTTCGACGAGCTGCTCGACCTGTTCTGTTGCCAAATACGGGGCTCGGGCGGTCCGACGCTGGACCCGTCGGAGCTGAGCCGCCAAGTGCTGCTTTACGTCGCGTTGATGGGTATCACCTGGCTGATGGACGTGCCCGCGCTGATCCGGGCGAAAGCGCCGGAGGCGACGCGACGAACCGATCCCGCGATCAGGGACGACGAGGGCGTCCGCGCGACGCTCCAGATGCTGACCAACGTGCTGAACCTTTGGGAGTCACGGGATGTGAGCTGTGCTCTGAACCAGACCGGAGCGTGACTGATGGCGTCATTGACCGTTTCTGCTCTGCGGTTAGTTCGGAGGGTCACCGACGCATTCGGATTGGATATCGGCACCGATGTTGCCCCGCTGATGGCTGTCGGCCATCCGCCGAAGTTCATAACGCCCGCAATCTCGGTGCAGCGCAGTGAGTTCGGCCAGATGCCGGTTTACAGTTTGCAGTCCCGGGCGACGGCGTCACGCAACACCTCCAGCTCAAGCAACGCCATCGTGGCCATCCCGGGCGGGGCTTACGCGGTGCGGCCGACATTAATGCATTGGGCCCTCTATGGACTGATGACGCGGCGGACCGGCGCATCTGTCGTCGTACCCGTGTACCCACTGTCGTCCGAGGGCGGCACCGCAGCATCGGTGGTCCCCAAGATCGCCAGCCTGATCTCTGACCAGATCGCCTCCCGTCCCGACGGCCGAGTCGGTGTCTACGGCGACTCCGCCGGCGGCGGGCTGGCATTGGCTGCAATTCAACATCTTGTGGCCGGCAACAGACCGGTGCCGACATCGTTGGTGCTCGTTTCACCCTTCCTCGACGTGACGATGAGTAACCCGGCGATCGCTGTTGTCGAGGACCCTGTGCTCGACGCCGGATCGCTACGTGAGTCTGGCCTCCTGTGGGCCGGCCACCGCGATCCCCAAGATCCGTTCGTCAGTCCCCTTTATGGTTCGCTTGACGGTCTTCCTCCCACGGTCGTGTACTCGGGATCCTTGGACGTGCTGTTCCCCGACGTCCTCGCTTTGCAGCGACGCGCTCGCCAAGCCGGCTCGCCGATGACTTTCGATCTGCGCGACGGCCGCATTCACAATTGGGCGATGCTGCCCTTGACACGCGACGGGCGCGAGGTACTTCCCGGCATCCTGCGCCAACTGGCCGGCCCGTCACGGAGTGGTCCGTAACTCGTCGGCCAATAAGCCGCCCGACGTGTTCGCGCGCGAAGAACTCCTGATTCTCGCCGTAGCCTTGGACGCCATCCCACCGCCAGTCGGTCAGCGTCCAGAACGTCAGCCTGCCCGGCCATCCCAGCCATCTCAATGCAGCGCGCACTTCGCCCTCGGCGTGCAGGTCGCGGCCGAGGTCGTCACGGGCCTCGAGAACGACATGCCTCGGCGCGCCGCGTCGGCGGTCGACCACTCGCCGCTCACCGGAGACGAGCTCGCCGACCTGGCCGTCCCGCAGGAAGTAGCCCCCGATCACCTTGTCCACGCCCGCTTTTCGGCTCGCCATGGTGATCGCGTGCCAGTGTTTGTCGGCGTCGGCGATCGCCCAAAGATAGTCACCCGACCGGCGCGCACCGCGCCGGTGCGGCCCCCAGGTGCGGTCGCGCATTGCGTAGCAGTCCACGTCGAGACGCTCACCGTTCAGCGTCGCGGTGCCCCGTATCCGGCCGGGTTGGTCGAAGTGGCAATGTTGCGGCGACGCCTGCCCCAGCACGTGGGGCGCCATCAGCGCGTTCCACTCCAGCTCGAACTCGAAACCGAGGCACGAGTACGACAGCCGGTATCGACTCAGCGGTTCAAGCACCTGATGCCGCAACGAGTTGGGCAACATGAAGTCGCCGAAGTCGATTGGCCCCGTGGGCGTCCGGGCGTACGTGGCATCTGAATAGCTGGTGTGCGGAACCCCGGCTGAATGACGAAGGCCCCGCCTAAGCGGGGCCGCGTCTGGAGGTTCGAACCGAGTTGGCGCTCGGGTTCCGGGTCCTCCGCACCCGTTGCCCCCGAAGGGACTGTCTGGATGGACAGCTCTCACGGTAGCGCATGCCTGTCTGACGTTCCAGAAATGGCGCGCAATCAGTGCGCAAATCGTGAATTCCGCAGCACCCGATCGCCTCGGGTGAGCAGTACACGGCTGACGCCGCTAGGCGCTGCCATCGCACCTCCACCACATGCGATCCGCGCGCTGGCCAACGAGCGCCGGCGCGGCTGGGTCGAGCGTGCCGGCGCGTGCGCGCCGCGAGCGCCGATGTGGACCAGCCGCCAGGCGTGGCTCGACGGACTCCAACGCTGGGCGCACTCACCGGCCCTGGGCCAGCTGTGCGCGGCCGAGCGGGTGTCGATCACCCCGGCCACGCTGTTGTCGATCGCGGCGGTGATGGCCGAGTACGCCGATCACGCCACCGGCCGCCACGTCGCCGTCACACGCGCCACGATCGCGTCCCTGGTGGGTTGCGACGTGCGCACCGTGACCGCCGCTTGGCGGGTCCTACGGGCCTCTAGGTGGGCTGTCGAGGCCCAACGTGGCCACGGCTCACCCGGGCACCCCCAGCGTTGGCCGGCGCCCCTCGGTGTACCACCTGGTGCCGCGGCGTGAGGTGCAGCCAGCAGCGCACCAGCCTGTGCACGATTTCCACCTACCGCCGTCAGGCGGTGATGGTCTTTTAACTCCCGCAGGGAGTCACTCACCAAGCGTGCGCGCACGCGCACACGCCACCGATCACACGAACAAAAACCCGCTCCACCGCGGCGGTGGCGCACCACACCGCGGCCCTTAGCCACCCAGCGGCTCGCCGCCCAGCTCGTCACCCGTACTCACGGCCTGGGACACGGCCACATCGGCGCCATCTGCGACGCGATCACTACAGCCGGTATCGACCCCGCAGTGTGGTCAGCACGCGCCATCACCGAGGCCCTGAACACCGACATGCGCACCCGCGGATGGAGCTGGCCCGACCACGTCGACAATCCCGCAGCTTTCCTGTCCAGCCGACTACGGCGGCTGTCCTGGGCACCTCCCGAGCTCCTCACAAAGGGCATCGACCAGACGCCGCGACCGGCGCCGCTCACCGAGGCCGCGCGAGCCCGGATCGCTGCTGCCCAAGAAGAGATCCGGCGCGTGCTGCGCGGCTGCGCTCAGCGGATCGCTTCCGAGCACACCCACCCACACGGGAAAGATGCGCTACTGCTCGCTGACACCATCGAAATGTGTGACGCGCTCAAATCGCCGGGTGCACGACCACACCGTCGCCGACCGCACGGCCAAAGGGGACACGATGACAGTGACCGGGGCCCGCGGCCACCACATCACCACCGCAGATGTGGTCATCACCCGGCGCAACGACCCCACCATCACCGTCTATGACCCCGACGACCGCACCCAGCGGCTGGTTAGGGCGCCGGTGCGCAACGGGCGGCGCTGGCGCGTCCTCGCAGTCGACAACACCGCCGAGCACCAACGTATCGCCGCCCGCCGCCTCGGCGACGGCGCGTGGGCCGTTTTCAGTGGCGACTACCTGCGTCAGCAGGTGCAGCTCGGGCATGCGGTCACCGTGCATGCCGCCCAGGGCGTCACCGCCGACACCACTCACGCCGTGCTGGCTGACACCGCCAGCCGCAACCTGGCCTACGTCGCGCTCACCCGCGGACGCGCCTCCAATCACGCCTACCTCTACCAACGCGACCCAGTCGAAGCCGACCACGCTCACAGCCACGACCTTGCCGACGTCGAGGGGGTGCATCTGGCCCGCCGCGGCACCCCCATCCAAGCTGCCCGAGCGCTGCGACAAGTCATCGGCCGCGATGAACCCGCGCAAACCGCGCACCAGATTGCGGCCAGCACCCTCACCCAGAACCTGCCGGAGCGAATCGCCTCGCTAGTCGTCGAACACCAGCAGGCGGTAACCCGCCGCCGCAGCAACTACCAGAAAACCCAACGCACACAACGTGATCGGGCGCTAGACCGAGACCTCGGTCTCAACCACAGCCGAAATCAGGAACACGGCTATGACCTCAGCCTCTACCCACCCCGCTGCTGCGCGCCCGCCGACCGCTCGCAAACCTGCGTTGTCACCACTGATTCCGGTCTCGAAGACTGATCGCACGATGATCAGTGCGCCCCTGTGACACGGGTGGTGCGGCGGTGTGAGCTATTCGAGCTGAAGCGTGGTTAGGCGCAGGACCAGCTGTATGGATCGGCGACATTAGTTGCCGAGGGTCGCCCACCACCGTGGCTGGCACAGAATGCGCCTAGGTCAACGGCTAGGTCGGTAATGGTTGCGCCGTTGGCAGTGGACTGACGGCATCGCCATGAGTAGGCGTCCCCAGGCGGGGCAACGTATGCGCTTCCCTGCTGATAGCCGCCCCCGGCGGGGTACTGCGAGGCGCACTGGCCATTGATGTCTGTGGATGTGATCGGTCCTTGTGCAACAGCAACTGCCGGCATACCGAGGACCCCTGCGGTCCCCGCCAGCACCGTCATGGTGACCGCGGCGACGCGCCTAGTGCTCCACACCGCTCGTGAGCTGTCCACCTTTGACCCGCATTCTGCATACACATGCTGGTTATCGTCTGACAGCACACAGTGTTACACGTTCACAGCTCGCCGCGAACGGTTGTTGATTCACCAATCTGGCCAGCATGGCTGCACACGGTGGCCTTACGCTTTGGCATGTGGGGAGGAACGACGAGCAAATCGCCGATGCAGAGAACTTTATTGCCGGCGTGACAGAGGCTGCCATCGAGCTCTTACACCGTTGTGGCGACTTCACGCATGTACGGCAGGAGATCAAGGCCGAACAGCTGCGGACCATCATCATACGGGCCACCCAGCGTGCCCTAGTCGACTACGAGGCAGCAGCTAAGCTCTCCGGACTCGGTTTGGATGCTGCCGCTGAGGCTCCGGCACCCTATCTGTACTACGTGGCCGTTCACGCAGCATGCGGGCTGATTCGTGACTGCCGGCTCATGTTTCCCGACACACGGCCCACGATGACGGCCACGCTGGATCGCCTGGGCGCCTCCAGCTACATCCAGGGATGCGCGTTCATGCTGGCCATTCATATTGCCGACCGCTTCGCTGACGACATCGAGACTCCGTCGCTGGACAGTCACCGCGACATTACAGCGCAGTTCTTGAGCACCCTGGACACCTTGATCAGCAATAACAACGACCACACTCACGATCAGATCCGGCCGGTTCTGGTCGAGTGTCTAGTTCGACGTGCTGGGCTGCGCGACGCTGATTCAGAACTGCACAAGATGGCTGCCTCCGCAGCGGTAGAACCTGTCACACCGTCTGCGCTGCGAGAAGATCCCGCATCGCAGCAGCCGCCAGGGGCTCCTCCAGTTGGCGACCATCCTGAACGTGCTCGGGGCAAACCCGACCGACGTAAGAGTGTGGCGGTCGGCCTGGTCGTTCTCGTCGTGGGTGCCGTGTTGGGCGCGCTGATCACCGGAACCGTGCAGCGAGACAGGCAGGCTACAGTCACCCCGACGACCGTCACGACCACGGTGACGGCTCCGCTGCCTCCACCATCTGGTTTGGAAGCTTCGCTGAGCGCACCCACGTTGACCAATGTGTCCATGCAGCTCCTGGCGCACCCACAGGGATCTCAGATCGATCCGACAATCAGTGCCGGGCCCGAACACTCCACCCGTGCACGGGCGACCATGCCGATGGGTGGAGTGCTTGACGTCGAGATCCGTCTGGCCGTGCCCAAAGGGGTCACTCCGGACCCCGAAGAACACTTCTTCATCGGCTTTTGGCCCAGCGGGCTAATGACCTTGCAACCGAACACCACCAAAGTGCTTCAGCCGGGTCATCCCGCCGTTGACGTTAACGACCTCAAACCAGTGCCCACCACCGCGGTCACCGCTTTGGACCCCGGCGGGGCCACCACGACGTACACGCTGAGCGTGGCCGCGATTCCTCAACCTGCCGTCACCGGAGCCTCACCGGGCAGCGGATACTTTTGCGGCTACAACACCCAGGCCATCAATGCCATCTTGGTGTCAAGCAAGTACCCCACCACCCAAATCTTGACCACATTGCCCGTCTCGGTGCTGCGCACCACGGACTGCGGCTAGCCACCGGAACAGGTTTTCGGCGCTCGGCAGGTTAACCCGAAGCGGATTGGTGCCGGTCTGTCGGGGTGGGGACCTCGTCATCGGGAATCAGTCCCAGAGCCTTTTGCTCCTCGATGTACTTGCGGTGTAACTCTGCGCGCAGACCTTCCAGGTCGGATTCGGCGTCGGCCATCATCTTCTCCACGGCCTCGCGCACCAGCTCGGAGGTGGTCTTCCCCCTGGCCTTGGCCATGGTGTTGAACCGTTTAGCGAACTCGGGAGACACCCGCGCCTGCAGGGCCTTTTCCTTGTTGTCCGTGCTCATGTCGAACTCCCTCGTTGTGTTCGGGGCGCTGACCCGCAGGGCCGCGCGTAAACCAGGACGACTCCGTGGTTATGCAACGTACATCGCGCTGACGCACACCGTAGTTACATCACCGCTCTTACATCATCGTGTCATACAACTGCACGCACACAAAGTTGTTAGCTCGAATCCACGCCGGATATCCCTCTGGAGCCCCGGAGCTATATAGATGAACTACCTAATGTAATACATGTTGCACGCTGATAGTTGCACGCATCATGCAGCGGTATTACGCTGGTGTCATGCCCTCGGAAATGCCGAGAGCATTTCCACCACCAGAGAGGAAGAGTCCGATGGCACCAGGGCCTTACACCCAGCTCAGCGACGACAACCTGCCCGGAATCCGCGACGCGATCGCCAACCCGTGCAACTGCGAGACCACCAACGCGGTGATCGATCTGCGTGACTCGACTGGTCAGAAGTTCCGCAAGTCGCTGACGGCGTACAACGCCGAGTACGTCAAGGTCGTCGAAGTCTTCGAGGAGCAGCTGCTCGCCTTCCTCGACGACCTCGACATCTGCTACACCGCGTCCTACACCGGGGACGGGATCGTCGTGGTGGTCGACACCGCCAGCGGCTCACACCACCTGATCAACGCGGTGATCCGCGTCCTTGAAGAGATCGATGCACTGTCCACCGCACGTAACGGCGCCCCTAGCGGTCAGATCGACGCCAAGATTTCCGCGGCGATCACCACCGGTGAGGGCTACCGGTACTGCCGCCGCGACGGTGGCATCGAGCACATCTCGTCGTCCATCGACCGGTCGAGTCGGCTGTGCGGAGTAGCCTCCCCTGGGGCGTTGTTCATCGACACCGACACCCGCAACAGCGCCACCATGCGTGACGTCACCTCGACACTGGGCGAGATGCTGCATCGCAGGCCCGAGGACTACTTGGGGGAGCTGCAGTCGGTGCAGGTGCGCGGCGTCCCCGATCCCGTCGGGTACTACGAGATCTACTGGGGTCGGCAGCTCTACGGAGTTCGCTCGGCGACCGTCACCGAGATCTCCACCTCCCAGGCAACCAGCCGTCCCACCCTCCCGCCGGCTTCGCCCGCACCGCAGGGCCCGTCTGCCGGTGTCGCGGCCAAGCCTCGCGATGAGCAGTTCGTGGGCAAGGTCAAGCTTTGGAGTGACGACCGCGGTGGATACGGGTTCGTCATCGACGCCAAGAGCGGGGAGGAGTTCCACTTCACGCTCGACTCCCTGGTCTACGAGGACGATCGCCAGCACCTGCGTCCCGGCGCCGAGCTGGTGTTCACCGCCACCGGGACGGCGGTCGGCAAGCGCAAGCGCGAGGCCGTGACCATCCTGGTCGTCGGCCAGGGCGCCGATGGGCGGATCAGCTACGTGCATCCCGAGCGTCCGTTCGGCTTCATCGCGGTCAGCGACGACGCCGGAAACACGGTCAAGCTGCACATGACCATCGCGCCTGGGACCACGTGGAACCGCGGGGATGAGGTGTCGTTCACCGTGGCCACCAACGCTGTGGGCGCCCGTGCCGTCGACGTCGCCGCGCTCGACGAATCCGAGGGCGACACTGCCGCCTGACACTCGAACACGTAGGTGGCCCGATACCGATTGGTATCGGGCCACCTACGTGTTTAACCAGCAAGAACACGGTGCGCAGCGGCTCTGCGTGACGTTCTTGCTCTGCCCTGAGGGATCCTTCGCGCATCCGACGTCGTGGGTCACGGTCCGCGAGCAGGGTGCTGCCCCTGCGGAGCACGACCGACCCGGAGCCGCCTAGAACGCTCCGCTTGTTCCGAGCCACACCTGGCGCAAGCGGGATCGGATCGGAAGGGCGGGCGGCCGTCTCTATAACGCCGGGTGTCGGCTGGACCTGGGACAATGGTGGCAGCACAGCCGAGTCTCCTTGCCTGAGAAAAACTTTCTCCAGGTTTCAGGGGTTCGCGGTACGCGCGCACTTAAGAGGAAGCGACAACCGTAGGGATCGGTTGTCTCTTTCTCGCCTCCTGGAGATGTGGCTATGGATCGACCGGCACGCCGCCCCGGCCCGCCCGTTGATGCCGCGCGCTTACAACCGGACAACCATGCCGACCTCCAGAACATCGACGACGGCATGGTCAGTGCCTGGCTCGACGACCCCGATCTCGCCGATGAACTGGAACGACTCCGGCGTCTACAAGCAGACGAGGAACTGCTGTTGGCGCTGCAGCTGCACCAGTTCACCGGCCGGCTGTGGGAGCGGTTCTCCCGCGAGCTGTCTCGCTACGGCCTCGGGGTACTTCGCGCCTGGATCCGCTACGGCACCATCTACGGCAAGGCTAAGGCGCTGACAGGCTACGGCCTGGGCCGTATCGACGGCTGGCCCGACGACCAGACCATCGACGACATCGCCACCGACACCGTCGTCGCCGCGCTGAACTACTTCCGCGACAAGGTGCTCATGACCCACCGCTGGCAGTCCTCGGGGGGCGCGTCGCTGGGCACCTTCTTCATCGGCCAGTGCCTCTACCAGTTCGCCAACATCTACCGCAGCGCACTGCGAGCCGAACTCGAACGCATCGAGCAGGCCACCACGCCGATGGCCGAGCTGCCCGAAGAACGATTCGACATCATCAAGGGCATCGAGGAGACCATCGTCGCCAACGACACCGTCGCCGATGCGATGGCACTGCTGAGCACCGACCGGGCACGCCGAGCGCTGTTCATGCAGGAGCACGGCTTCTCCCAGCGGGAGATCGCCGACGACCTGGGTCTGCCCGACGCCAAGAGCGTGGAAAACCTCATCGGCTACCAACTCCGCCAACTCCGAAAGAAGCCGTCGTGACCACCATCAAGCACCTCACCGCGCTCATTGACGCCAGCTCGTTGGGCACCCGCGCCGCGCGTGCAGCACGCACGTCGGTGACCGCCGCCGAAGGCGCCGCACTGGCCCGGCGCGCGGCTGAGGGTGGGCACGGGCAAGACAGCTCGGCGGAATTCAGGGGTCGGGCAGACGAGCGCACTTATAGACCGGTATCCGGCTCAATACCGGACCGGACAAAACGAAAGGACAAAACAATG
>LZSH01000324.1 GCA_001665255.1 Mycobacteriaceae bacterium 1482268.1
TCAGGACCACCTTCCCGTTGTGGCGCAGGCACAGCTGGATTGCGGGGTGCATGCCCGCCGAATACCAATACCGGGCCATCGGCCATGGCTGGGGCAACGCCCCCGACGATCCGCCCGAGGCCGAGAAGATTCCCGTCACCACCGACACCCCGTTCTGCGCGTTCTCGGCGGCCAAGACGATGGCGACGACCGTGGTGCACATGTTGGTCGAGCGCGGTTTCTTTTCCCTCGACGACCGGGTGTGTGAGTACCTGCCGACCTACACCAGCCACGGCAAGGACCGCACGACGATCCGGCACGTGGTCACCCACAGCGCGGGCGTGCCGTTCGCGACCGGCCCGCGGCCGAACCTGGACCGGATGGACGACACCGAGTACGCCCGCAGGAAGCTCGCCGAACTGAAGCCGATCCACCGGCCCGGGTTGATGCACATCTATCACGGGGTGACATGGGGCCCGCTGGTGCGCGAGATCGTGTCCGCGGCAACGGGCCGGAGCATTCGCGAGATACTCGCCACCGAAATCCTCGAGCCGCTGGGGTTCCGGTGGAGCAACTTCGGCGTGGCCGAACACGACGTGCCGCTGGTGGCACCCAGTCATGTCACCGGTAAGCCGCTGCCGGCGCCGATCGCGAAAGCGTTCAAGATCGCCGTCGGCGGCACCATGGCCGAGATCATCCCGTTCGCGAACACTCCGTTGTTCCTCACCGGCATCGTGCCGTCCTCCAATCTCGTCTCCACGGCCGACGAGATGTCGCGATTCGCCGAGATCCTGGTGCGAGGCGGCGAACTCGACGGAGTCCGCGTGCTGCACCCAGAGACCCTGCGTGAGGCGACGAAGGAGTGCCGTCGGCTGCGACCGGACCTCGCCGACGGCCTCGCGCCCCGCCGGTGGGGCACCGGGTACATGCTCGGAAACAAGCGGTTCGGGCCGTTCGGCCGCAACGCGGCCGCGGCGTTCGGCAATACCGGACTGACGAACATCGCCGTGTGGGCCGACCCCGAGCGCGGCCTCGCCGCCGGGCTCATCAGCAGCGGCAAGCCGGGCGGCCACCGCGAAGCCAAGCGTTACCCGGCCCTACTCGACCGCATCACGGCAGAGATTCCGCGGGTGCCGCACAGGCGGCGGGTCTTCTCTCCGTAGACCCGCCGCACGGTCTTCTAGATCGCTACCCGGTAAACTCGCGATGCTGTCGCCGATGGGGCGACAGCTTCTGGGAGGTGAGCATGGAAGGTGCGGCATCAAGTAGCTGCGCAATCGCGGAACGCCGCATCGACGCCATCAGTGTGGTGTCGGTAACAGGCGTGGTTGACATGCTCACAGCACCCGAGCTCGAGACTGCGCTGTCGGAGGCCGCCAAGAGCTCACCGAGGGCTGTGGTCGTCGATATGACCGATGTGGAGTTCCTCGCGTCCGCGGGCATGGGTGTGCTCATCGCAGCTCAGGACGAGTTGTCTCCACAGATCACATTGGCGGTGGTGGCAGACGGTCCCGCGACGAGCAGACCGCTCAAGCTGGTCGGCGTCACCGACGTCGTCGACCTGTACGCCACGCTCGACGAAGCCCTCGCTGCGCTGAGAAATTAGACGCATTAAAAGACCCACTATGGGGTAGCCAGCACGCTGAGATGCCAGATTCCGGACAAAGCGACTCGAGAAAACGGTTCGCGCAGACGAGTAGCCTCGCCAGTGCCGCATGCGCGGCGCAGATGCGGCAGGAATTCTCGCTGTGGCTCAAGCGGTACTTCGCCCTGGACCCCATCAAGATCAGCGATGTGGTGCTCGCGGTCAATGAGGCGTTGGCCAACGCCGCCGAGTTCGCCTACTCAGCCCTCGACCGTCCCGGCGCGATGCATTTGCACGCCGACTACGACGACGGCGCCGACGTGCTCAAGGTCACAGTGAGCGACGAGGGCGCCTGGCGCGTCAAAGACGCTAAGAACGCGCGGTTCTCGCGCGGGCGCGGCATCCCGTTGATGCGCGCACTGGCCGACCGCGCGACCATCGACTCAACGCCTGCGGGCACGCGCGTGTGCCTGGAATGGAAGCACGTCACCGCCCCGCAGGGCGCCGTAAGCTGACGCCGAGTGGCCACTTATGTGGCGCGTAAAGCCGTTTGCCGCAATATAACTGGCCACTCGGCGTCGAAACGGCTCAGGGTTTCGGCAGCCGTACCACCTGAACGAAGAATTCGTCGATCTGACGCACCGCGCTCATGAACTGATCGAGGTCGACGGGCTTGGTGACGTAGGCGTTGGCGTGCAGCTTGTAGCTCTTGAGGATGTCCTCTTCGGCCGACGACGTCGTCAGCACGACGACCGGAATGTGGCAGAGATCGCTGTCGTTCTTGATCTGTTCTAGCAGTTGCCTGCCGTCGTACTTGGGCAGGTTCAGGTCGAGCAGGATCAGGTCGGGCCGAGGCGCGTCGGCGTACTCGCCGCGACGATAGAGGAAGTCCAGTCCCTCTTCGCCGTCGTGTGCGACGTGCAGGTTGTTGCTTATCTTGTTGTGCTCGAACGCTTCCCGGGTGATGAGTTCGTCGCCCGGATCGTCTTCTACGAGCAGGACGTCGATGGGGCGTACAGCTGAGGTCACTCGGTTATTCCTTCCAGAGCGGGTGTGGTGGTGGCAGCTTCGGGCTCGGCCGCCATGGGTTCGGGCAGGGTGAACTTGAAGCGGGTGCCGTCGGGGTACGAGGTGTCGACCCAGATGGTTCCGCCGTGGTGTTCGACGATCTTCTTACATATTGCAAGACCGATTCCAGTCCCGCTGTACTCGTCGCGACCGTGCAGCCGCTGAAAGATGACGAAGACTTTGTCGGCGAAGTCCTCTCCGATGCCTATGCCGTTGTCGGTGACACTGAACAGCCATTCGCTGCCGTGTATGTCCTGCTGCGGTTCGCATTCGATGGCGATGCGAGGCGTGACCCCATCGCGGCGGAACTTTACCGCGTTGCCAATGAGGTTCTGCCAGAGCATCGACAGCAGCGTGGGATCGCCCTCGACGACGGGCAGCGGGTGCTGCGGCCGCACGATCTCGGCGTCGGACTCCTCGATCGCGGTGGACAGATTGGAAAGCGCGGTGTTCAACGCGTCGTCGAGGGCGACCTCCGAGTGCGTCGCGTTGAGGCGGCCCACCCGCGAGAACGTCAACAGATCGTTGATCAGCGCCTGCATGCGCTTGGCGCCGTCGACGGCGAAGCCGATGTACTCGGCGCCGCGCTCGTCGAGCTTGTCGCCGTAACGCTTCTCGAGCAGCTGGCAGAAAGAGGCCACTTTGCGCAGCGGCTCCTGCAGGTCGTGGGATGCGACATAGGCGAACTGCTCGAGTTCGGCGTTGGACCGGCGCAGTTCTTCGGCCTGTTCGTCGAGCGTGGAGCGAGCGACGGTGGAGGCCTCGAGTTCCTCGACGATGCGCTGCCGCATGTCCTCGACATCAGCAGCGATCGCCCGGATGTCGCGCGGACCCCGCGGCACGATCTGTTCGCCGAAGTTCCCCTCCGTGATGCGCCTGCAGGCCGCGGCCAGAGAATCCAGCGGCCTGGTGACGGCATTGCGGACCAACAACCCCAGCACCGCCGCCAGCACGATGAAAGCCACCACCATGGCGGTCGCTAGGCCGTCGCGCCAGTGCCTCATGTGGTCGAGCTCGCGGACCCCTTCGGTTCGCGCGGCACCGAGGTTGTTGTTCTGTGTCTCGAAAAGCGCTCGCAGCCGGTCGAATTCGGTCTTTCCGCGCTCTGTCAGTTCGCGGTTGGCCGGCCCAGGACCGTCGCGATCGATCTGGGCGATCAGTGGTTCGGCATACGAGGTGCGCCATGTCGCCGAAACCTGTTCGATCGCGTCCAGATCGGCCATGAGGTCGGCATGCGTTCCCACCAGACGGCGGATCTTGGCGGCTGCCTCCTTCTCGCCCTGTTGCCCCGCGTCGTAGGGGGCGAGGAACTGCTTGTCGGCGGCGATGACATAGCCGCGCACCGCGGTCTCCTGGTCCCGAACCGCCGCCTGCATCTGATAGGCAGCCACCCGCGCCGGCTGGATCCGCTCGATCAGGTCTCGGGACCGCTCGTCGGTGCGCTGCATCAGCAGCCCGCCGGCCACCAGACCTGCCAGCACCACCACGCCCATGGCCAACAGCACGAGGTTCAGCCACCCCTGCACGGTCAGCCGCCGATGCGGCTTGGGCGGCCTGACCGTTATCGGTCTTACGCGAGGCGCCGTCATCAAGTGGTGCGCTCCACCCGGACGACCGCGATGTCGTCGGTCAGTCCGCCGTGCGCCCGCGCCCGCTGCGCGGCCTCGTCGATGAGCGCGTCGACGAACTCCGGCCCCGGCAGAGCAGCGTGCTTACGCGCCAGCTCCAGCAGTCCCGCTTCCCCGAGCCGGACGTTGCCGGCTCCCGAATGGCCCTCGAAGAGCCCGTCTGTGAGCAGCACCAGCCCTGTGCCCTCGGGCCATTCCACCTGGTGGTAGTCCCATCCGCCGGAATGCACGCCCAGCGCGGGCCCGCCGGGCGGCTCCAGCCAGTCCACGCTCCCCGCGCCGTGCAGCAGCATGCCCGGATGCCCGGCGCGCACTGCACGGAACCGCGAGCCCTCGGGCGGGATGGCGAGGCTGAGGACGGTGGCGAAGATGCCCTTGTTCGCGCGTTCGGTGCGCAGGATCCGCTCCAGCTCACGCATCCGGTCGGGGCCGCGCAGGCCGGCGAAGGTGAGCGCCCGCCACGCGATGCGCAGCGCCACACCCAGCGCGGCCTCGTCGGGGCCGTGGCCGGCGACGTCGCCGATCATGACATGCACTGTCCGGTCCGACGTCTGGACGAAGTCGTAGAAGTCGCCGCCGAGCAGCGTGTTCTCGCGACTGGGCACATACCTGGCGATGATGTCGAGGCCCGGATTGTCGAGGAGAAGGGGCGACGGGGAAAGTCCGCGCTCGAGCCGGGCATTCTCCATCGCGCGCAGCCGGCTTGCGTGCAACTCGACCGCGGTGATCTCGGCGCGCTTGCGCTCGATCGCATAGAGCAGGGCGCGCAGCAGCATCCCCGGCTCGACATGGCCCTTGACCAGATAGTCCTGGGCGCCCGCCGCCACCGCAGACATGCCGAAGTGTTCGTCGGACAGGCCGGTGAGGACCACGATCGGGATATTCGGGTCGGCCTCCTTGACGCGCTCCAGAGCGGTGAATCCGCTGGCGTCGGGCAGATTGAGGTCCAGCAGCACACAGTCCGGGTGTGAACGTGCCAGCTCCCGCTCGGCTTGCGACACCGACTGCGCCCACGCACACGATATGTCGGCCTCCGCGTCGGCGATCAGCTCTTCCACCAGCAGTGCATCGCCGCGATCGTCCTCGACGAGTAGCACCGACAGTCGACGCGCGCCTTCTGCGGCAGCAGAGGGCGCGTCGGGTGCGTGCATGGTGTGCGGCTCAAGCGGCGCGCGCATGGGTAATCACGTCCTTAACGTAACGTCACCCGGTCGCGCGACCCTCTGCTTCAGTGACAACTTGTAGACAATACCCAGCACGACGTCGAAATGCCGCACAGCAGTCCCCCGCGCCACCTCGACGATGACGCATTTCCTATGGTGACGGGGTGAGCACCGTTGCCGATTCGGATCGCGTCGCCGATCTCGCCAGGAAGGTCGTCGCCGAGCACGACCCGAAGACCGTTCCCATCCCGGAATTCCTGGGCGCCTGTTACGACGCGGGGTTGTCTTGGGTGCATTTCCCCGAGGGGCTCGGCGGCCTCGGCGTCTCGCGCGGTCTGCAGGCCGTCGCAGACGGCATCCTGCAGGGCGCCGGCGGACCGGTGCCGTTGGGGCTGAACCCCATGGGGTACGGGATGGCCGCGCCGACCGTACGCGAGCACGCCCAGACCGATGACGTGAAGCGCCAACTACTGCGGCCACTGGCCACCACGGAGGACATCTGGTGTCAGCTGTTCTCCGAGCCGGGCGCCGGTTCGGACCTGGCCGGGTTGGCGACCTCGGCGGTTCCCGACGGCGACGAGTGGGTCATCAACGGCCAAAAGGTGTGGACCAGCCTGGCGCATCGCGCACGATGGGGTCTGCTGCTGGCGCGCACGAACCCCGATGTGCCGAAGCACAAGGGCCTGACCTACTTCGTCATCGACATGCACGGTCCCGGCGTCGAGACCAGGCCGCTGCGTCAGATGACCGGGCAGGCGGAGTTCAACGAGGTCTACATGACCGACGCCCGCATCCCCGATACGCACCGGCTCGGCGCCGTGGGCGACGGCTGGCGCGTCGCGATGACCACGCTGATGAACGAGCGCAGCGCGCTGGGCGCCAGCGGAAGCAGGCGCGGTGCGGGCACTATCGCCGATGCCGTGTCGCTGTGGGCGTCACGACCGGATCTGCACACCCCCGTGCTGCGGGACCGGCTCACCCAGCTGTGGCTGCGTTCGGAGTCTCAGCGGCTGACCTCCGAGCGTTCGCGGGTGGCAGCCACCGTCGGCGGCCCCGGCCCCGAGGGCTCCATCGGCAAGCTGGTCGGCGCGGAGCTGAACCAGCACATCTACCAGTGGTGCATGGATTTGCTTGGGCCGGAAGGGATTCTGTACCACGGCTACGGAATGAGCGACGGCGCGGGCGATGGCGCGGACTGGCGTGGCCCGGTGCAGCAGCGGTTCCTGCGCAGCCGCGCCAACACCATCGAAGGCGGCACTTCCGAGGTGATGCGCAACATTCTCGGCGAGCGGGTCCTCGGCCTGCCCGGTGATCTCCGTGCCGATGCGGGCATGCCGTGGAAGGAGATTCCCCGTGGCTGAGTATGTGTTCACGGAGGAGCAGGGCCAGCTGCGCGACGCGGTGCGCAAGTTCTGCTCGGACAACTTCGACGAGCAGGCCGTGCGCACGCTGATGGAGTCGGACCCGCCGTTCGATCCCAAGGTGTGGGCCCGGCTGGGCGGCGAGCTCGGAGTGCTCGGCCTGTCGGTGCCAGAGGCGGACGGCGGCGTGGGCGGCACCCTCGTCGACCAGGCCGTCGCGGTCGAGGAGCTCGGCGCGTCGCTGGCCTGCGGACCGGTGTTCGGCACGGTGTTTCTCGCGATTCCCGCCCTGGTGGCGGCGTCGGCGGGAGAAGCCCGCGACGAATTGCTGGCCGACCTGGTGGAGGGCAAGCGCACCGCCGCGTTCGCGGTTGCTGACACCGCGGGCGCGTTCGACGCGGAGGCCGTTGGGGTCACCGCGGACGCGAGGAGCGAAAAAGGCACCGCGGACGGCGATTCGCTGACCGGCACGGTCACGCGGGTCGTCGATGCGGGTGCCGCTGACGTTCTGCTGGTGGCCGCGCGGGCCGGCGACGAGGTAGCCCTGTACGCCGTCGACGCTTCTGCGTCCGGGGTCTCGCGGACCCCGCTCGTCACTCTCGACCTCACTCGCCCGCAGGCCACCATCGAGCTCTCGGGCGCACCCGGCGTGCTGGTGGCCGGACCCGACGACGCCGACCGCGTCATCACCCACGCGTTGCAGGTCGGTTCGGCGCTGCTGGCCGTCGAGCAGGTCGGCGCGGGGCAGCATCTGCTGAACCTGTCGGTCGGCTATGCGAAGTCGCGGCTTCAGTTCGGCAGGCCGATCGGGTCATTCCAGGCGGTCAAGCACAAGCTGGCCGACCTTCTGGTCGACCTCGAGCACGCCCGTTCGGCGGCATACCACGCGGTGTGGGCGCTGACTGACGGCTGCGACGACGCGGCGCTTGCGGCGAGCATCGCGCAGGCGACGTCGTCGGCCGCGCTGTCGCGGATCGCGGCAGACACCATCCAGGTACACGGCGGCATCGGCTTCACCTGGGAACACCAGGCGCACTTGTATTTCAAGCGCGCCGTCACCGACGCCGCACTACTGGGCAGCGCCGAGCAGCATCGCTCACGAGTCGCGGAGCTGGTGCTTGACCACGCCGAAGCCGAGCGCGTTCCGCGGGTGGCCGACGGGACGCCCGCCTAGTCCATTGGACGGTCGGCTAGACCGAAAGCACTGTGCCCGTTTCCTTTTCGGCGAACTCGACGAGCCGCGCCGCCGCTTCGTAGTCGCATGCGACCGCCGAGCGTCCGATCATGACGGGGCTGCCTTTGAGCCCCCACCTGCCGTCGATGCCGACGTAGGCGCCAGGCGGTATCGGCTCGCTGATGCAGTACAGGCTAGTCGCCGCGCCCGCGTCGATGTCGTTGCCGAACACGTCGGCCAGCCTCTTGACCACCTTGTCGGCGGCGGCCATGATCCGGCTGTCGGAGACGGTGGACAGGTTCGACGACACCCACCCCGGATGCGTGAGCTGGGTGACGACGGGCGAATTCGCCTGGCGCAACCGCCGATCCAGGTCCAGGCCCCACAGCATGACCGCCAGTTTCGACCGCGAGTAGGCGCCCATCGCGGTCCACTTGTTGCTGCGCAGGTGCATGTCGTCCGGCCGCAGCGTGGCGTTGCGGTGGGCCTGCGATCCGACGTTGATGATCTGTGAGCGGATCCGGTCGAAGATGAGGTTGGTCAGGGCAAACGGACCCAGAAGGTTTGTGCCGATGGTCTTTTCGAATCCGTCGACCGTTTTCTCCGGGCTCGACGTCAACATGCCCGCGTTGTTGATCAGAATGTCGACGTCTCCGTCGAGCGCCTCGGCGAACGCGCGCACCGACGACAGATCGGCGAGATCCATCTTCATGATCGAGGTTGAGCCGCCGATCTCCTTGGCGCGTTGAGCGCCGAGTTCGGTGTTGCGCACGGCCATGATGACGTGCGCGCCGGCCTTGACCAGGGCGCGGGCGGTGCCGAGGCCCACGCCGTTCGTCGCGCCGGTCACGATGATGCGTTTGCCGCTGAGATCGCCCAGCCGGGCCGTAGTCCACTCCGCTGTCACGGGGTCAGGCTAATGGTCGGTTCTCGCGGACACCGCGGTATATCCCCCAGCGGACGATCACCGGCATCAGCACCCGGTCGAAGGACCACGCCGGGAAGCGGACCGCCTGTCCCTTCGGGGTGAACACCTCCAAACCGCGCGGCTGCACGCCGAGCACCGAACCCCAGCGCCGCTTCGGTGCGCGGTAGGCCCGCAGCGGTCGGCCAGCGAAATGCGCGCGGATGTTGTGGGCGGCGATCCCGTCACCGCGGTTGCGGGCCGAACTGCGCAACGGGTCCGTCGCGGCGACGTCGCCGACAGCGAAGAGGTGCGGATGGCCGGGCACCTGCAGCTGCGGGGTCACCCGGACGAAGCCACGGTCGTCGAGGAGTTCGGCGGGCAGCCAGCCGGTGTTGGGCCGGACCCGCCCGATGGCCCACAGCACGGCATCGGCGGATGTCGGCGGTTGTCCGGTGCTCCATTCGACGGGCTCGCTGGTGATCGCGTCGCAACTGAAACCATCGGGGATGACCGCGCGGTGGCCGGGGTGCATCGTCACGCCGGCATCGGTGAGCCGACGCCGCACCGTGTCCCAGATTCGTGGGTGGTGCGACGGCAGCGCGTGCGAGCCGGGGAAGTACAGGTCCACCCGTTTGTCGGGCCACGTGCTGGCGACCTGTGCGGCGCTGCTGATTGCGGCCGCGCCGCCGCCGATCACAACCACCGATTGGGCGTCCGCCAGGCGCCGGTGCGTGCCGCGGAGGTCGTCGCCGATCTCGTTGTGCGACTGCATTTTCGGCGTCCGCCAGAAGCCGTTGGCGACGCCGGTGGAGATGACCAGCGCGTCGTAATGCTCGTGGTGGGTGGTGCCGTCGGCGGCGCGGACGGCAACGGTGTTGGCGTCGAGGTCGACGCCCGTCAGCGCGCCGTGCACTGTGCGCACACGGTCCAGTGCGCGGAAGCGGTCGAACGGAATCCAGTTGGCCTTCGCCCAATCGTCTGGTCGCGACAGCCGCCACCCCAGCTCCTGGCCGCTGACCAACGCCGGTTTGACCGAAACGCCGACCACGTCGAAATGCCGGGCCAGCCGGATGGCGGTCAGGACGCCGCTGTCGCCGAGCCCTGCGATGACGACGCGCTGCACACCATTGAGGCTGCCATACCGCGGCGTTACTGTAGAGAGCATCATGACGAGCTCATCGCGGCGGTTGACGGGTGCGGCCCTTGCGGCGGCAGCGCTGGCGGCCGTGCCGATGGCCGGGGTCATCGTGTTCACGCCCGCCGTCAGCTCAGCGTGCCTTCCCGGCGAGACCGGAGTGACCAACGCGTGCGCACCGTTCTGTCTGCCCGGCAAGGCGCTCGACGTGCAGACGGGCCTGTGCGTGCCGGTGCCCGACCCGTCGCCCAACGGCGTCAACGCCCCCATCAACGACTACTGATCCATTACGCCCAAACCAACAAATGGGCGAAAAAGTGCGAGAAGAGCGCGCCATTTTGTCGATCTCGGCGCCAGGAGATGGCGCTTAGGACTGAACGAACTCCAGCAGGTCGGCGTTGACGACGTCGGCGTGTGTGGTCGGCATGCCGTGCGGAAACCCCTTGTAGGTCTTCAGGATTCCGTTCGCCAGCAGCTCGGCCGACTTCGGGCCGGCTGCCACATACGGCACGATCTGGTCGTCCTCGCTGTGCATGACGAGAACGGGGATCGTGATCTTCTTCAGGTCTTCGGTGAAGTCGGTCTGTGAGAACGTCACGATGCCGTCGTAGTGCGCCTTGGCGCCGCCCATCATGCCTTGCCGCCACCAGTTCTCGATGATGGCTTCGGACGGCTCGACGCCGTCGCGGTTGAAACCGTAGAACGGGCCCGACGGCAGGTCGCGGTAGAACACCGACCGGTTGGCGGCCAGCTGCGCCTGCAGGTCGTCGAACACTTCCTTCGGCAGACCCTCGGGATTCGCGTCGGTTTTCACCATCAGCGGCGGCACGGCGCTGATGAGCGCCGCCTTCACGGCGCGGTCTTCGCCGTGACGGGCCAAATAGTGCGCTACCTCGCCGCCGCCGGTCGAATGCCCGACGTGGATAGCGTCGTGCAGGTCGAGGTGCTCGACGACAGCGGCGAGGTCGTCCGCGTAGTGGTCCATGTCGTGGTTGTCGGCGACTTGTGACGACCGCCCGTGCCCGCGTCGATCGTGGGCGATCACGCGGTAGCCCTTCGACAGGAAGAACAGCATCTGGTTGTCCCAGTCATCGCCCGACAACGGCCAGCCGTGGCTGAAGACGATCGGTTGACCGGTCCCCCAGTCCTTGAAGAAGATCTCGACGCCGTCGTTCGTGGTGATCGTGGGCACGGGGTCGACTCTAGGGCGTCGGCACCCAGTTGCCGTGGAAACCGGCGGGAACGCGGTGCGGCAGTTTGATGCTCGCGACGTCCTGCAGCGTGGCAGCGTCCAGGATCGCCAGTTCGCTCCTGTCGGTGGCACGGTCGTAGATGTAACCCATCAGCACTCCGTCGTCTTCCGCAGCATCCGGCGACGAGGGATGAAAGACGAACTCGCCGATGGCCTTTCCCGCGCCGAACGATCGGGCTTCGGTGTTTCCGCCGACAAAGTCGTGCTTGAGCAGCACATCGTTGCCGCTGGCGCCTTCACCGACCGTCGGCGCGTACCCGTACCGGTGCCGCTTGCCGACCAGCCGCTCATCGACACGAGGGAACTCCTGGCCACGATCGTCGATGCGTGATTCGCGTACCTTGCCGTCGGCGAGGTCGACCGTCCACCGGTCGAGGGTCGGCGGCCCCTCGTTGGGGCCGAGATGTTCGGTGGCGAACATCTTCGGATGCCGCACGACATCGAGCACGACGGTGTCGCCCTCGTCGTAGGCGTTCATCGGGTGGAACACGTAGCACGGTTCCACGTCGAACCAGCGGACGTCGGCGTTGTCGCCGTCGCGCGGCATCACCCCCACCCTCGCGGGATATTTCGGGTTCCAGGAGTACGGGAAACGCCGATCCGAACCGTCGCCCTGCGGTTGGCGGGCAGCGATCGGATCGGGAATGCGGACGCGACCGATCAACGCCGACAACAGAAGTCGCGCGGGCAGTCGCAGGTTGCGCGGCACGGTCATGGCCGCAGCCGTGGTCGCGTCGAAGGTGACCGGCAGGTCGTAGAAGATGACGTGTTTTTCGGTCAGCGACATGTCGTGCATCATCGGGCTTCCCGTCACCTCGATGTCGACTGTGCGCCCCGCCCGTCCGTCGATGCCGATCACTGAGTACTGGACCGTGTTGCCGCGGTACATGTTGTACGAAACAGCGTGCAGCTCACCGGTTTCCGGATCGCGCTTGGGGTGAGCGGTGTAGCCGCCCGTCAACGTCCCGTCGAAGTCGCACGGGCCGACGGTGTCCAACTCCTCGGTCAGTTCCATGTTGGTGACCCCGGATTCGATCAACGCCAGGGTCTTACCCGCATGCCCGATCACGTTCGTGTTGGCGCCGATTCCAGACAGCGGAAACTCTCCCGGTGGTGGTTGCTCGCCGAGCGCTGCTGCCGTCTGCGGGCCTCGGACCCACCGATTGCGGTACCACTCCGCCTTGCCGTCGCGGATGCGGATGCCGTGCACCATGCCGTCGCCGACGAACCAGTGATACAGCTCGGGGTCGATTTCGCCGATCGGGTTCGGCCCGTTGCGCAGGTAGCGCCCGTCGAGGTACTCCGGGATCGCACCGACGACATCCAGGTCGGTCAGCGTGTACTCGCGGTCCACCGGCGCGAATTCGCCTTCGAGGTAGCGGTTGGTCATCACGACTCTCCTGATAACAGTGTTATGGATACCTCTGTATAACACCGTTATGGCACGATGGCAAGGGTGAACGGCGGGCAAGAGCAATTGATCGAGGCGGGCATGCGGGTGCTGGAACGCGACGGCCTCGCCGCTTTGAGCGCGCGGAAGCTGGCCACGGAGACCGGGACGTCGACGATGTCGGTCTACACCCACTTCGGGGGCATGACCGGGCTGATCGACGCGATCGCGATGGAGGTGTTCCGACGGTTCACGCAGGCGCTGACCGAAGTCGATGAGACCGCCGACCCGGTCGCCGACTTCCTGGTGATGGGAGCGCACTACCGCGAGTTCGCACTGGCCAATCCGCAGCGCTACCAGATGATGTTCGGCACGACGGCGGAGTCGTTGAGCCACTCCCGCGCCGACATCACGGTCACGGGCCGTGCCGCCGCGGGCCACGATCTCGGCATGTCTTTCGACGCGCTGCTGACGGTGGTGCGCCGGATGATCGCGGCGGGACGCATACGTGACGACGGCGAATCGGTGATCGCCGGCCGACTGTGGAGCGTCATCCACGGAGCGGTGCTGCTCGAGATCGCCGGCTTCTTCGGCCATGAAGGGCACGGCGTTTCCCAGATCCTGGCGCCGCTCATAGTCGATGTCCTCGCCGGCATGGGTGACGACCGCGGCAAGGTCGAACAGTCGATGGCTACCGCGGCCGCCCGTCGGTGACCGCAACTCGATTCCCGCGTCAAGAGCCGCCCGCCACCAACTAGCTGTCGAGTTCGCCTGCGATCCCGCGCTCGATCGCGGCCCGGGTCCGTTCCGGCAGCACGATCAGGCCGTCGAGTTCGCGGCGCGCAACATCGAAGGCGCGTTCTCTCTCCTGCGGTGTCGCCGCGGCGTCGGTCGCAATCCGCATCGCGCCGTGCGCGCGGGACAGCCGCTGCTGTTCTTCCCGTGAGAAGCCGCTGCGCCGCCTGCGCATCGCCTCGGCCTCGGCCACGTCGAACGCCGTCGCGTACTCCTCCACGGCGTCGAGATACGCCCGCGCCGCGTCGCTGTCGTCCAGCAGATCGCCGGCGTCGGCCGGCCGCAGCAGGTCCGCCCGCAGCTTGGCGCGGTGGAACCGCTGAATGAGCGGATCGCGCATATCCGTCATCAGCGGGTAATCCAGCAGCTTGCTGACGTCGATCTCGTAGTCGAGCCAGCGCGTGTCGGTTCGGTCGTGCTCACGCACCGTCCGCACAATCGCCTGCCACTGGGCTGCTCTGCTGGTCTGCTTCGATTGCACCCCATCGCCTTTCGAGGCCTCGCCGATCGCGGGGTCGTCGGTCCGCTCGCGGACTTTGGTCACCGCCTTGTAGCCGCCGTAGATCACGCCGATCACCGGCACGATCACGATCAGCAGCTCCACCAGCCGGACGATGAGCAAGCCCATTCCGCCAGGATGCCACCGCCGGTCACGTCAGCGGCGACCCAGCTCGCTGGGATCTCGTGACCGCCTAAAGTCGGGATGTGGGCACCGAAGAGCAGCGCGACGGGGTGAAACTCACCAACCTAGACCAACCGCTGAGCCCGGAGGCGAACGCCAGCAAGCGAGACCTGGTGGACTACCTCGACGCCGTCGCTGACCGGATGCTGCCCGGGCTGGCGGGTCGGCCGCTGACCGTGCTGCGGGTGCTGCGCGGTCAGGAGCCGTTCATGCAGAAGAACGTTCCGAAGTACACGCCGGATTGGGTGAAGACGGTCCCGGTGTGGGCGGAGGCGTCCAAGCGGGAGGTGCACTACGCGCTGTGCGACGACCGCCGGACCCTGCTGTGGTTCGCCAATCAGCGGGCGGTCGAATATCACCCGACGCTGGGGCTGGCCGACGACATCTACCGGCCCACTCACCTGGTTCTCGACCTCGACCCACCTGCGGCCGGCGCCTTCACCGCCGTGGTGGCCGTTGCGCACCTGGTGCGCGAGGCCCTCTCGAACTGCGGCCTGTCCGGCGCGGTAAAGACCAGCGGCGCAAAGGGAATCCACGTCTTCGTCCCGATCGACGACTCGGCGCCGGTCGATGATGTTGCGGCCGCCACCCGTGCGCTCGCGGTGAGGGCGGAGGCCCTCGATCCCGACCGCGCCACCACCGCGTTCATCGTCTCTGACCGTGGCGGCAAGGTGTTCGTCGACGCCACTCGCGCAGGCGGGGCTACCGTCGCCGCCGCCTACAGCCCGCGGCTGCGACCGGGCACGCCGGTGTCATTCCCACTGGCCTGGTCGGACCTCGATCGCGTCGCGCCCGACGATTTCACCGTGCACACCGCGATCGACGCACTGGGCGGTCGCGATCCGTGGGCGGACTCCATGCCCGAACCACAACGCCTGCCAACGGATTTGATCGAGGAAGGGCGCGCCATCCCCGTTGCGCGGGTGGCTGCCATGCACGAGGGCAAACGCCGGGCCCGCGCCAAGCGTCAGAACACCTAGCGTCAGGCGACGAGGTCCTCGGAGACGGCGCTGTCGTGAGATGTGCAGACCTCGTCATCGAGGCTGAAGTGGCCGCAGGTCGGGCAAATGAACTCAAGCATGTCGCGCCGCCTTCCCAGGCTGAGCTGTACGGGTTCGCGCCCGCCTTCTGCAGCGCTGATGAGCTTGTTACCCGACGACTCTCGGATGCAAACGCCCCGCGATTTTCGAAAAGTATGCGTCAGCAGGACAGCCGCGGCAGGGCGTCGACGCGGACGACCCCGACACTGGTGGGCAGCGCCTTCATCGTCGCACCGAGTCCCACCGCTATGGTGCCCCCATCGGCGCCGCCGACGGTCGGGGCCAGATAGACCAGTGCACCCGATCGGGTGTCGATGACGGTCGTGTTGGTCTCGCCGGAGTTGTCCGGGCGCCCGGTGCCGAGCAGCACGTACGGTCCGACCACGTACACCGGCGTCATCTGGTGCTTGTCCACGGGCGGGATGTTGCCGGTGATGCGCACCAGGCCGGCGCCTGGCGACCAGTATGCGAGACCCTCTGTGTCGCCGCCGCTTTCGGTCAACCACGCGTAGACGTTGCCGTCGGTCGCAAGTGTCAGCTGGTCGCGGCCTGTGCCCACGGCGCCCGCGACCGGCGGGGGCAGCGCGTCGGGGATTTTCAACTCTGTGCGGGTGCCTGCGTTCTGGTCCCAGGCCACCTCCCATGACAGGCCTGCAGCGGTGGCCCGCACATTGCGCATTTCGCCCGACGCAACGTCGGTTACCGCGCCCGTGTTGAGGTCGAAAGACCTGATCGTGCCGGTGTCGCCGGCATAGGTGTCGCGGGTGATCCAGTACACCTTGCCGCCGAAGAGGGCGACCGAGTCGATGGTCTTGCCTCCGGCCGTCTGGTCTTCGGCCGTACTCTCGGCGACGTTGCGGATCGCCCCGCCCTGCCGGTCGACAACATCGATGCGGATCAGCGTGGGTAGGACTCCATTGGCGTCACGCGGGGCGTGCGCCACGCCGACGACGACCCAGCGATCGTCGATCGCCACCGGTCCGATCCGGTTCTTGTCGGGTTCGGGCACCGGATAGACCTCGGCGACGGATTTATCGGCGGCAACGACGAGCAGGTCGCGGGTATCACCGTTGTCGCGGGCCACGGCGACCTCGCCGCGGCGGCCGACCGCCAACGGCACGTTCGAGACGCCGCCGGTGTCGACGGCGCTGTCCTCGATCGCCGCCTGCCAGGACGCGGGCACCTCCGTCACGCAGGAAGGCCGGGTCACCGGTTCCTGCGCCGAGACGGTTGTCACGGTGCTCGTCGCCACCTCCTCGGACTCGGATCCGGTCGTACACGCGGACCCGGCGAGCGTCAGGATGGCGAGCCCGACGGCACCTACGCCTGCACGTACGGGTCTCGACCTCACAGGAGGAAGCATCTCATTGTTGCGGCGACGGTTCAGGTGCTCGCGAGCCCCCGCGACCCGTTTCGTTTGTTCCTTCTGTGGCAACTCGGTGCCCACGTGGCCGCAACGGCTCACCGCACTCGATGCGGCCACGTCGAGAGAGTCAACAGAAAGGATCGCAGCATGGCGCTCGACGATGACGACATCACGACATCTGGCGGCGGAGAGGGACCTGCCGACGGCGGCTCGAACCCGCAAGGCCACGACGGTGGAGCCGACGGAACCGCAGGCGGCGAAGGACCCGCCGACGGCGGCTCGAACCCGCAAGGCCAGGACGGTGGAGCCGACGGAACCGCAGGCGGCGAAGGACCCGCCGACGGCGGCTCGAACCCGCAAGGTCATGACGGCGGTGCCGACGGAACCGCCTGACCGCTTTTCGGTGCTGAGCCGCTGCATTGCCACCGATCCCCAGACGTTCGCCACCGAATACTGGGGCCGCAAGCCGTTGCTCAGCCCATCGGCAGCGTTACCCCGCGACTTCGGCGACCTGCTTTCGGCCGACATGGTCGACGAGTTGATCGCCGAACGCGGGGTCCGCGCGCCGTTCATCCGGCTGGCCAAGGAGGGCAGCCTGCTGGCCAGGGACTGCTACCTCGGCCCGGCGGGCTTCGGCGCGGAGATCGGTGACCAGGTGGATTCGGCCAAGGTGCTGGCCGAGTTCGCCTCCGGCGCAACGATTGTGCTGCAGGGGTTGCACCGACTGTGGCCACCGTTGATCGACTTCGTGCGGCAAGCGGTCGACGATCTCGGCCATCCCGTGCAGGCCAACGCGTACATCACCCCGCCGACCAACCGCGGCTTCGATCCGCACTACGACGTGCACGACGTCTTCATCCTGCAAACCGGCGGCCGCAAGCGGTGGATCGTGCACGCGCCCGTCCATGAACATCCGCTTGCGTCGCAGCCATGGACACAACACCGGGCTGCGATCGCCGAGCCGTTGACCGACGAACCCGTCATCGACACGGTGCTCGCCGAAGGCGACGCGCTCTATCTCCCCCGCGGCTGGGTGCACTCGGCTCAGGCGCTGGACACCACGTCGATCCATCTGACGATCGGTGTCTCGACGGTCACGCGTCACGACGTCGCACGCGCGGTCGTCGATCAACTGGCGACCGACGAGGAGTTCCGGAAGTCGCTGCCGATGTGCGCCGATCAAGATGAGATCATCGCGACCGTGACGAAGGTGATGGCGGAGATGGTGGCGTCGCTGCGCGACGACGCGTCCGAGCTCTGCGTCGGCACCGCGGCGTCGTTGCTGCGCCGCCACGCGGACCGGACGCGGCCCGTCGCCGTCCGGCCGCTGGCCTCGTTGTCGGCCACCGAACATGCCAACACAGTGACCGTCGGGTGGCGCCACGGGCTCGTCGGCACCGTCGAGCGCGCGGGTGACCGGGTCGTGCTCACGCTCCCCGACAAGGTGATGACGTTCCCGGAATCGTGTGCCGCCGCCGTGGCGGCTCTGTACCACGGCTTGGTGGCCGACGCCGGCTCCCTGCCGGGCCTCGATCACGCCGACGGCACGGTGCTGGTGGGCAGGCTGCTGCGGGAGGCCGTCGTCGTGCCGGTCACCGGATGACCGCTGCGAAGAGGGTGCCGTGCAGCGACCAGTCGCTGGCCCGCGACGACCCGATGTATGGCACCGCCTCCGCCGGGTTCTCCTGGATGCTGCTCGAATTGCCCGGCGCCTGGGGACATTCGGCATTTTTGCAGTCGCCTGCGGTTATCGAGCCGGAGCTCGGCCGGGCCATCGTGCGGCGGGTCGAATCGGCGAAGATGCGGATTGCCGCGATCCGAAAGCACGGCCGCCGCGCGAGCACACCGCGCTGGCGTTGGTTCGTCGCGCATTCCCGCGCCGGCGCCGAAGCGCTGTACTCGGGGGAAGTGGATGACCCTCGCGCCTATCTCGACCTGGCACTCGACGGTTCGGATGGAGAGCTGTCGGCCGACCCGGTCGTGGCCGTCTGCGCGCACGGCAAGCACGACCAGTGCTGCGCGGTTCGCGGCCGCAGCGCGTGCACGGCGATCGCAGCGCAGTACCCCGAATACACTTGGGAGTGTTCACACCTCGGCGGTGACCGCTTCGCTGCTACGATGCTCGTGCTGCCGGAAGGGCTGTGCTACGGGCGCGTCGACTCAGCCGATTCGGCCGAGCTCGTCCGCTTGTATCTCGAGGGTCGGCTCGACAACAGATTCCTGCGCGGACGCACGTCGTTGCCCCACGCTGTGCAGGCTGCCCAGCACTTCGCCCGCGACGCGTTCGGCGACGACCGCATCGACGCACTGCACCCGGTGAGCGTCGACCACGGTGACGGCGAGATTCGGGTCGTCCTCGACGCCGACCCTGGGTCGATCGAAGTCGTTCTCACCGAACGCCTGTCAGACCCGCTGCAGTCGCAGTGTCATGCGCAGGTGCTCGGCCGGGTCCGGACGTTCATGCTCACATCGATCACCTCGACGTGACGCCTGCGAGCTACAGCGACACCGTGGCGTACGAGCCGATGTGGCCGGCGAGCATGCGCAGTTGATCGTCGGCGGTGCCGAATGTGTTGTCAATCGCCGTGATTCGGGCGGCGTAATGGCCTACCGGATATTCGGCGGTCATACCGATCCCGCCGTGCAGTTGGATGGCCTCCTGTGCGATATGGCGTCCGGACCGCCCGATCTGCAGCTTGGTGCGGGCGGCGACGACGGGGTCGAACCGGCCGTCGGCGATCGACATCGCAGCGTAGAAGTTCATGCTGCGAGCCAATTCCAGCGACACGTACATGTCGGCCGACCGCTGAGTCAACGTCTGGAAAGTCTTCAGCGGAACCCCGAATTGCTTGCGCTCGCCCAGGTATGCGGTGGTCAGTTCCAGAGCCTGCTCCATTGCGCCGACCGCCTCGGCACACAGCGCCGACTGGTAGCGAATGACGGTGCGGGCCACAGCTTCCGAGGTGTCACCGTCGCCGAGCGGTTCGGCAGGGGTTGACTCGAGGTCCAGTTGCGCTCCGCGCCTGCCGTCGAATGTCCGGAAAGGACGGCGGGTCGCGTTCGCGGCATCCACCAGGAACAGGCCGACGCCGCCGTCGGGGAGGGCGGCGGTGACGATGATCGTGTCCGCCGAATCTCCGGCTAGCACAGGGCTTTTACAGCCACTCAGGGTCCAGGCGTCGCCGCTGTGGGTCGCCTTGGTGCCGAGCTCGGTCGTCGCCACGCGGACGCCGGGCTCGTCGTGGGCGAACGCCAGCAGCTTGTCGCCGGTGGCCACCTCGTCGAGGGCCTTTTTCTGCTCATCGGTGCCCAATTCGGCGATCACACTTCCGGGGATGAGGGCGGCCTGCGCCACCGGTTCCGGCGCGAGGCGCCTGCCCACCTCGGTCATCACGACCATGATCTCGATCTGGCCGGCCTCGGTCGGATCGAATCCCAAACCCAGCAGGCCGACCTCGGCCAACTGGCCCCACACATCCCGGCTCCAGCCAAGGTCACCGCTGGTGACCTCGTTGTATTTCGTGATGTCGTAGTTCTGCGACAGGACGTCGCGGGTGACGTCGCGCAGCAGCTGCTGTTCCTCGGTCAGGTCGAAGTCCACGGTCGCCTCACAATCCCAAGATGGTCGACGCGATGATGTTGCGCTGAATCTCGTTGGTGCCGCCGAAGATCGACGTCTTCCGGTAGTTCAGATAGCGCGGTGCGGCTTCCTGCGCCCACGGCGGCGCGGCGATTTCGCCTGCCGCGTCGAAGGGCAACGCGTCCGGTCCGGCGACCTCGACGAAAAGCTCCGTCGCGGCCTGCTGAAGCTGGCTGCCGCGCAGCTTGAGTATCGACGAGGCCGGGTTGGGCTTACCGTCGGCCTCCGAGCCGCTGACGCGCATCTGCGTCAACTCCAGCGCCAGCAGTTCGTTTTCGATCTCGGCCACCCGCGCGGCGAAAAGCGGATCCTCCAGCAGCGTCGACCCGTTCACCCGGACCTGCGCGGCCCGCTCTTTGACCTGGGACATCCACAGCTTGGTGTTGCCGATGCGGGCGATGCCGGTGCGCTCGTTGCCCAGCAGGAACTTCGCATACGTCCAGCCTTGGTTCTCTTCACCGACCAGCTGATCGGCGGGCACTCTGACGTCTTCGAAGAAGACCTCGTTGACTTCGTAGCCGCCGTCGATCAGCTTGATCGGCCGCAGCGTGATCCCGGGTGTGGACATCTCGGCGAGCAGGAACGAGATGCCCGCCTGCTTCTTGGGCGCTTCCGGGTTGGTGCGGGCGAGCAGGAAGATCCAGTCGGCGTACTGGCCCAGCGTCGTCCACGTCTTCTGCCCGTTGATCACATAGGAGTCGCCGTCACGCACCGCGACCGTGCGCAGCGACGCCAGGTCGGATCCGGCCTCGGGCTCGGAGAAGCCCTGGCACCACCAGATGTCGAGGTTCGCCGTCGGCGGGAGGAACCGCTGCTTGAGTTCCTCGGAGCCGAACTGGGCGATCACGGGGCCGACCATCTTGGCGTTGAACGGCAGCGGCTCAGGCACTGCGGCCAGCTGCATCTCGTCCAGCCAGATCTGGCGTTGCAGCGGTGTCCAGTCCTTGCCGCCCCATTCGACCGGCCAGCTGGGCACGGCCAGCCCGTGCTTGTTGAGAATCCGCTGTGTGGTCACCAGGTCGTCGGGATAGTTCAGCTCTCCCGCGCGCGCCCGATCGCGGATCTCGGCGGGAATCTCGGTGCTGTAGATCCGTCGCAGCTCGTCGCGGAATGCGACATCTTCGTCACTGAGCGCTAGTTTCAACGTCAACCCCGTTCTCTCGCGCTGCAACCGTAGCCCCACCGAAGTACCCGGCGGGCGGCGCATCCATGTGGGGGAAAGAAAAATGGGAAGGGCGTATTGGCCTCTTCCACTTCCAATGTACCGCGCATAGGGGGCCTTGCGGCAAGGCCGGGGTGATGCCTCACAATCGTCGCCTGACCTGCGTAACTCGCTGCATTTGGGGGCACGTGACCAATCGAGAGCATGACGAAGAACTGCAAGCGGAGCAACGCTACGTCCACGGGCTGTACGCACGGCTCGACGCTGAACGCGCGCGGGTGAAGGACCGCTACACCGCGGTGCTGGGCAGTCCGGTCGACGTCAAGGACGGCGGGACGCTCGTGCACCGCGATTCCGAGGTGCGTGCGCTGGCCAGGGAGATGCGCAGGCTCGACGTCGCGGACAACGGGTTGTGCTTCGGCAGACTGGACGCGGTGTCGGGGGAACGCCGCTACATCGGGCGGATCGGCATCTTCGATTCCGATGACGACTACGAGCCACTGCTGATCGACTGGCGGGCGCCTGCGGCCCGCCCGTTCTACACCGCGACCGGCGCTAATTCGGAGGACATGCGTCGCCGTCGCCAGTTCCACACGCGCGGGCGCCAGGTGGTCGACTTCAGCGACGAGGTACTCGGCCGCCCGGACGGCGCCGAACCCGGCAGCGGAAGCGATGCGGCGCTGCTCGCGGCGGTCAATGCGCCCCGCGGCGACGGGATGCGGGACATCGTCGCCACCATCCAGGCCGAGCAGGACGAGATCGTCCGGCTCGACCACCCCGGCGTCCTGGTGATCGAGGGCGGCCCCGGGACCGGCAAGACCGTGGTGGCCCTGCACCGCGTGGCCTACCTGCTCTACACCCAGCGCAGCCGCATCGAGAACCACGGCGTGCTGGTAGTCGGACCCAATGCGGCGTTCCTGCGTCACATTGGCCGCGTGCTGCCGTCCCTCGGCGAGACGGACGTGGTCTTCATGACCACCGGTGAGCTGGTGCCCGGCCTGCACGTCACTACCGAAGACACCCCGGAAGCTGCGCGGATCAAGGGCTCGCCGGCGATGCTCGACGTGCTCGCTGCGGCGATCGCCGACCGGCAGCGGGTGCCACAGCAGCCGATACCGATCGAGTTGGCGGATGTCACGGTGCGCATCGACGCCGAAACGGCCGAATGGGCGATTCAGGAGGCGCGGGCGAGCGGACGTCCCCACAACGAGGCGCGTGCGGTGTTCCTCGACATCGTCACCTACGTGCTGACCGAACGCGCGATCGCACGCATCGGGCGCGGCTGGCTGACCCGTGAGGATACGTCGGCGTGGGAGGAGCTGCGCGGCGATCTTCTCTCCGAGCTCGCGGAGAACGAAGCGTTCCTCACGGCCGTGGAGGACTTGTGGCCGGTGCTCACGCCCGAGGCGTTGTTGTCGTCGCTCTACACCTCACGCGAACGGCTGCGCGCGGCGGGCGCCGACGCGGCGTTGTGGCGGGCAGACGGAGACGCCTGGACTGTGTCGGACGTTCCGTTACTGGACGAACTGGTCGACCTGCTCGGTCCCGACAAGCCTGTCGATGACTCCGCCGAGCGGGAACGGCGCGCGGAAGCCGAGTACGCCGCCGGGGTGCTCGACATGATGGTCAGCCGCGAGGATCTGATGTCCGACGAGGACCACCTGCTGGCGACCGACCTGCTGTACGCCGAGGACCTGGCCGAGCGGTTCGTCGCACGCGACACCCGCGAGTTGGCGGAACGCGCTGCCGCAGATCGGGATTGGACGTACCGGCATGTCGTGGTCGACGAGGCGCAGGAGCTTTCGGCGATGGAGTGGCGGGTGCTCATGCGACGCTGCCCGAGCCGGTCGTTCACCGTCGTCGGGGATCTCGCGCAGCGACGGTCGGTCGCCG
>LZSH01000325.1 GCA_001665255.1 Mycobacteriaceae bacterium 1482268.1
CGGTGATACCGGTGCGCGATACTGGGATCGAACCAGTGACCTCTTCCGTGTCAGGGAAGCGCTCTCCCGCTGAGCTAATCGCGCCTAAAAACCTTGGAGGTGGAGACGGGAATCGAACCCGTGTGCACGGCTTTGCAGGCCGTTGCCTCACCACTCGGCCACTCCACCGCTGGGGTTGATGCGACTGCACCCTCGAGCGGATGACGGGATTCGAACCCGCGACCCTCACCTTGGCAAGGTGATGCGCTACCAACTGCGCTACATCCGCGCGCCACGAACGACTCGTCGCCCGTCGCGAAGGACGACGATAGTCCACTGCAGCGTAGCCACACAAATCCCTTGAGACACGCCGAATCGCCCGTCCTCTACGACGGCATCAGAACGGGAAGCGCCGACGTTCAGCAGCGCATGATCGACCAAGCCGCCCGCGGCGGTATTGCCGGTAGAGGCGGACCTCACGCGCTCGCCGAATTCTCGGGCGCACCCCGCTCCGTGTTAACCTTTTCCGTCGTTCCCCGGTCTCGTAGCTCAGCGGGAGAGCGCTTCCCTGACACGGAAGAGGTCACTGGTTCAATCCCAGTATCGCGCACCGGTATCACCG
>LZSH01000326.1 GCA_001665255.1 Mycobacteriaceae bacterium 1482268.1
GACGATCGCGATGACGACGACGGTGAAGGCGGTCGTCAGCCAGAACACGCGGTGGTAGTTGGCGCCGTGGTTCATCAGCAGGCCGACGACCACAAGCCCGGTGCCCCCGCCGAAGCCCAGAGTCCCGGAGAGGACCGACATCGCCGACACCATCCGGTCTTCGGTCAGCTCCTCGCGGAGGATTGCGACGCCCACCGGGTAGAGCGCGAACGAGGCGGCCTGCAGCACCCGGCCCACGATCAACAACGCCAGCGATGTGGTGGTGGCGGCCAGCACGGAGCCCACCAGCACGACACCCAGCACGGTCAACAGCACCCGCTTCTTGCTGTGCAGGTCGGCGAGCCGGCCGATCAACGGCGTCGCGGCCGCGGCCGCAAGGAGGTTTGCGGTGACGGCCCAGCTGACGCCGACGGTGGAACTGTCGAGTTGGTCAGCGATGATGCCGAGCACCGGAACGACCGCGGTCTGCAGCACGGCCACCGTCAGCACGACGATGCTGAGACCGACGACGAGGGCGCGGGGTCGACGAAGCGGCTGGTTCTGGGCTGTGGAGTGCGTCGGCTCGGCCCTGACCACTCCACGCTCCGATCGTTAGCTCATCTTCGGTTCCACCGATTATGACCCTCCAACGGACACCGCACGTCGGCGACCGGATGGTCGGACGTGGTCGAATGGACCCATGACACACGGGGCCACTTCGTCCAGCGCGCTGACAGCGCCGACGTTCCGCGGCCGCACTCCGTCGCGCACCGGCGATCTGGCGGTCGAGACCCACGGGATCGCCCCGGTCCGCGACGACCAGCGCTACGGCAGTCCGCGGCGGCTGTTCACTGTGTGGTTCGCCCCGCAGGTCAACATGACCGGTGTGTTCACCGGCGCGCTGGCGATCGCACTGGGGCTCGGGTTCTGGCTCGGGATGCTTGCCATGGTGATCGGCACGGTGCTGGGCTCGCTCGTGGTCGGCTACCTGTCGACATGGGGACCGCGCACTGGCGCCGCGCAGCTGCCGAACTCTCGGATGGCCTTCGGCGGCGGAGTGGTGCTTCCTGGTGCGCTGCAATGGCTTTCGTCGATCGCATGGGACGCGCTGGTGGGGTTGTTCGGCGGCGAAGCGCTCGCAGCGCTGCTCGGCATCCCGTTCTGGAGCGCGGTGCTCATCGTGCTCGCAGTGCAGGGTGCGGTGGGCTTCTTCGGTTACGAGATGATCCACCGCATCCAGGCAGTCCTGACGGTGGTGCTGCTGGTCACCTTCTTGGTGTTTGCAATGAAGCTGGCCGCGGGACATGAGATCGTGACGCCGGCGACGGTCCAGGGGCCCGACCTGGTGGGCGCGTTCATTCTGGAGGTCACGATCGCGCTGAGCCTGTCGATATCGTGGGCCAGTTACGCAGCCGACTTCAGTCGCTACCTGCCCGCTCAATCGTCACGTGCGGGGGTTTTCGGATACACGTTCGCCGGAATCGTGTTGGCGTACATCTTCGTTCAGGGCATCGGGATCGCGGCGGGCGATCTGGTGTCGGAGCACACCGCCGAAGGTGTCCGTTCGGTGATGGGCGGCGGCATCCTTGGCGCGCTGTCCCTGCTCGTCATCGCGTTGGCGTCGATCGGTTCCGGCGTGATGAACGACTACAGCGGATCGCTGGCCCTGCAGACCGTTGGGGTCCGGGTGCGGAGGCCGATCTCGGCGGTGGTGGTCACGGTGATCGCGTTCGCGCTGATCCTCTGGCTGCACGGAGGTGACACGGCGACCCGGTTTGAAAACCTGCTGCTGCTGGTCAGCTACTGGATTCCGGCGTTCGTCGCCGTGGTGGTCATCGATTGGGCGCTCCGGGCGCCGGGCCGCGCGACGATCAATCCTGCGGAAGAACACACCGATCGCTTAGACGCCATCGCGGCGGTGGTTGCGTTCGTGGTCGCCTACGCCGCGGCGGTGCCGTTCATGAACACGACGATGTTCACGGGTCCTGTCGCTGCGGCGTGGCACGGTGCCGACGTCGCCTACTTCGTGAATTGCCTTGTTGCAGCGCTGCTTTACGGCGGTTACCGGCTCTCGCGGTCGCGGCACGCGGAATAGTTCACTTCGATGCGCCTCGGAACACTCGCCAAGAATGCAGCGGCC
>LZSH01000327.1 GCA_001665255.1 Mycobacteriaceae bacterium 1482268.1
CCGACGATAATCCGGAACAGATTTTTGGTCAATCACGGCGAGAGGTGACATGTCGTACGAGAGCAGCGCCGAGCCGATCAAGATCGGCTATCTGATGGACTTTTTGATCTCAGAGCATTTCCCCCAGCACTTCCGCGACGATCTGACCAATCCATTCGACATGGTGTTCGGCGAGGCGCTGGACAACCGCGTGATCGACCGGCCGGTCGAAATCGTCTACCGCGAGGTCGAAGGTCTGCCGAAGGGTTCGGTCAAGAACGTCATCGACACTTACGGCGAGTTGGTCGATGAAGGCTGCCTTGCCGTGTTCGGCCCCAATATCACCGACAACTGCCTGCCCACGCTGGAAGCGATCGAGGAGCGCTTCCGTGTCCCCGCGATCGGAGTCACCGGTTCCGAAGAGGTTCTCGGCGAATGGTTTTTCTCGTTTCCGATGGGTTCAATGACCGACGAGCCGATCTTCTGGGCCGATCTGTTGGCCAAACGGGGCCTGACCGACGTGGGTTTGCTGGTCGAGCAGTCGCTCATCGGTGAGACGTATGCGACGAACTTCCGCAAAGCAGCGCGTCGCCGCGGACTGCGTATCGTCGCCGAGGCCCCGATTGCCCAGACCGCGCAGGACGTCACCGAATCCGTCAAGACCCTTCACGACGCGCAGGCATCGGCAATCCTGCACTGCGGCTTCGGTTTTGGGGTCGTGATGGTCAATCCCGCGCTGCAGGCCCTCGACTGGGATCCGCCGCGGTTCGCGGGCACGGCGTGGCAGAATGCGTGGATCAACCCGGTCATGTGGAACGCGTTCATGGGATGGATCGGCGTCGATCAGTACGACGAAGCCAACCAGGTCGGGCAACGGTTCCTCGACCGCTACCAGCGGGCCTACGGCCGGCGCCCGGAATGGTGTGTGCCCGTGGTCAACTACGACGTCGCCCGCACGCTGCTCGAAGCCATCATCGACGCGCACCCGTTGAGCCCCCGCGGTATCAAGGAGGCGCTGGAGCGGGTGCGGATGCTGCCCGCCGCCTCCGGCGCGCCGGGAACCAGGATTTCATTCGGCCGGTGGAAGCGCCAAGCATGGGTCGGCGCAGGCTATCTGGTCGCGAGGCAATTGGAGGACGACGGCGTCAACTCGCATCTGGTCGACCGGTTCGGCGCGGAGTAGAGCCGATCACGTGAGGCCGACGCCCAGCCGTTCGGACACCGCGAAGACCTCTTCGTAGATCGACTGTGGGACGATGAACGGCTCGGTCGCCGAGATCTGCGCAAGGTGCTCGGCGACGTCGTCGACGGTCGGATGGCTACCGGCCTCGGCCAGCCAGCCCTCGCCGAGGCCGACGAAAACCCGGGCGAATCGCCCGCCGAACGCGGAGTAGTTGCGGTGGCTGAATTCGCAGGCTTGGCTGGCCAGATAGACGACCAGCGGTGTGACGAGCTCGGGCCGGATCGCCTGCAGAAACCCTGTCTCCTCAAGGGCTTTCGGGTCGCCGAGCGTCTCGGTCACCATGCGCGAGAGGCCGAACGGCAGCACGGTGTTGGCCAGGATGCCGTGCGGCGCGCCCTCGAGGGCGATGACATTGGTCAGCCCGACAAGCCCGGTTTTGGCCGCGGCGTAGTGAGCCTCCAGATGCTGGCCGAACATCCCCGCCGACGACGCGATGAAGACGAAGCGGCCGTAGCCCTGCGCCTTCATCACGCGGTAGGCCGGCTGCGCCAGATAGAACGCGCCGTCGAGGTGAACGCGGAGCATGCGTCGCCAGTCCTCGGGCGTCAGCTCGTCGAACGGAATGCTGTTGAAGATGCCGGCGTTGCTGATCACCGCGTCGAGCCGGCCGAAGCTCTCGACCGCCGTGTGCACGATCGCGGCGCCGCCCTCGGCGCTGTCGACGGAGTCGTACGAGGCTACCGCTGAGCCTCCTGTGCCGGTGATCTCGTCGACGACCTGGTCTGCTACGGCTGCGTCGGCTCCGTCTCCGTGCATGGTTCCGCCGAGGTCGTTGACGACGACGGCGGCGCCGCGGCGCGCCAATTCGATCGCGTAGAGGCGGCCGAGGCCCCGCCCGGCCCCGGTGACGACCGCGACCTGACCTTCGAAGTCGATCATGTGCACACTTCCCGGTTCGTTGACTGGCGTCAG
>LZSH01000328.1 GCA_001665255.1 Mycobacteriaceae bacterium 1482268.1
CGACCACCTGCTCGGCGGCCAGGACAAGCTCGACCACAAGCTGGCCAAGGCCCGCGAGGCCATCGAGGGCGGCAAGCATTCCGGGTCGGCGACGATGGGCACGTTCGAGCAGACGCGGCCCATGGTCGCGGCGCAGGCACTCGGCATCGCAAGGGCGGCAATGGAATACGCTACTGAATACGCCAATCGCCGCGAAGCCTTCGGCGCCCCGATTATCGACAACCAGGGTATCGCCTTTCCGCTTGCCGACCTCGCCACCGCGCTCGACGCCGCGCGGCTGTTGACCTGGCGGGCTTCGTGGATGGCCTCCAGTGGTATACCGATGGAACGCGGAGAGGGCTCGATGTCGAAGCTGGCCGCAAGCGAGGTCGCGGTCCGAACCACCGAACGCGCCATCCAGACGATGGGCGGCTGGGGCTACGTCAAGGACCACCCAGTGGAGAAGTGGTACCGGGATGCCAAGCTGTACACCATCTTTGAGGGCACCAGCGAGATCCAGCGGGTCGTCATCTCCAACGCGCTCGGCGCCGCCGACGGCAAGCCTCCGCTGCATTTCGACCTCGAACCGTCCGGCGGTCCGCTGAACCGCTGGTTCGGCCGTGGCACACAGGTACGCACACAGGCGGCCAACACCGCTTTGGACTTACGCGACCGCATTCCGCAGCCGGTCATGCAGCTGGCGATGAAGGTGCTCAAGCCGCCCAAGAAGTAGCGTGATGACATGGCCATCAGGATGCGGGAACTCCTCGCCGGCACACTCGGTTCCCTGCGCTATGAGCCCACCGACAAGCGGATTCGGCTGTGTCTCGCCGGTGAACTGGTGGCCGACACGACGGACGCGCTGCTGGTGTGGGAGCCGCGCCGCATCGTCCCTGCGTACGCCGTTCCCGCTGCCGCGCTGACGGCGCACCTCCTGCCCGCGGGCGCCGAGTCAGGCAACGACGCCACCGGGTTCACGCTGCCGGACGTCAGTGACCGTCCCCTGCTCGACCCGTCGGTGCCCTTTCCCGTACATAGTTGTCCCGGAACGGTTTACGACGTCATCGCCGGGGATGAGACGGCCGGACGCGCGGCTTTCGAACCCGGCGATCCCGACCTTGCCGGTTACGTCATCCTCGAATTCGATGCGTTCGAGTGGCGCGAGGAGGACGAGCCGATCGTCAGCCATCCGCACAATCCATTCAGCCGCATCGACGTACTGCGCAGCAGCCGCCACGTCCGGATCGAACACGACGGCACCGTGCTGGCCGAGTCGTCGCGGCCCATGATCCTTTTCGAGACGCAGCTGCCGGTCCGCTTCTATCTGACGCGCGAAGACATCTCCGTGCCTCTCGAACCGAGCGACACCGTGTCTTACTGCGCTTACAAGGGTCGCGCGTCCTATCTGTCGGTGCCCGGCGGCCCGCGTGATGTGGCATGGACCTACCGCGATCCGCTGCACGACGCCTTGCAGGTCCGCGACCGGGTGTGCTTCTTCGACGAGCGCGTCGACGTGATCGTCGACGGTGAGCTTCGCGAGCGACCGCTCACCCCGTGGAGCAGATGATCTGACGCGGTTACAGGTTTCACCGTGGCCCCAGTGGGCACTCGAACCTCGACGCGAGGAGGGCTTGATGCGGGCTGTCACGTGGCAGGGACGGCGGAACGTCACGGTCGAGACCGTGCCGGATCCGACCATCAAAGAACCGACCGACGCGATCATCAAGGTCACCAGCACCAACATCTGCGGCAGCGATTTGCACCTCTACGAGGTGCTCGGCGCGTTCATGACGCCCGGCGACATACTCGGCCACGAGGCGATGGGCGTCGTCGAGGAAGTCGGCAGCGAGACAGGCGACCTGAAAGTCGGCGACCGCGTGGTGATCCCGTTCAACATCTCCTGCGGGCACTGCTACATGTGCGGGCACGGCCTTCAAAGCCAGTGTGAGACAACGCAGAACCGCGACCAGGGCACCGGCGCGGCGTTGTTCGGCTACTCCAAACTCTACGGCCAGGTGGCGGGCGGACAGGCCGAGTACCTGCGGGTGCCCCAGGCTCAGTACACGCACATCAATGTTCCCGATGACGGGCCCGACGAACGCTACGTCTATCTGTCCGACGTGCTGCCCACCGCGTGGCAGGCCGTCGAGTACGCGAACGTGCCCGACGGCGGCACGCTCGTGATCCTCGGCATGGGGCCGATCGGCTCGATGGCGTGCCGGGTCGCGCAGCACCGGCACGACTGCCGGGTCATCGGCGTCGACATCGTCCCGGACCGGCTGCAGCGAGCCAGAGACATGTGCGCCGACGTCATCGACATGAACCTCGACGACCCGGTCGAGGTCGTGCGCGACGCCACCGACGGCCGCGGCGCCGATTCGGTGATCGACGCCGTCGGGATGGAAGCCCACGGCTCCCCGATCGCCGGAGCCGCGCACACCGCCGCCGCGTTCCTGCCCGCTCCGGTGGGGCGGGTGCTGCTGAAGAACGCGGGGGTCGACCGGCTGGCGGCGTTCAATACGGCTGTCGCCATGGTGCGCCGCGGCGGCACCATTTCTTTATCCGGCGTCTACGGCGGCGCGGCCGACCCGATCAACATGATGACGCTGTTCGACAAGCAGCTGAACCTGCGCATGGGTCAGGCCAACGTCAAGCGGTGGGTGCCCGACATCATGCCGCTTCTGATCGACGAGGATCCGCTGGGTACCGAGGGTTTCGCGACGCACCGCTTGGCGCTGAACGCCGCTCCGGAGGCGTATGAGAAGTTCCAGAAGAAGCAGGACGGCATGGTCAAGGTCGTGCTGACGCCCTAGCCGCGATTCATCGGGCGCCGCGGGGGTACCTCTCCTCATATGATCATGGACCAATCCGAAGCGCCGCTCCTCGACGCCCTGGTCGACTACCGCAAAGCCAACCGCTACGGGTTCACCCCGCCCGGACACCGGCAGGGCCGAGGCACCGACGACAGGGTGCTCTCGGTGCTCGGCCGCGAGCCGTTCCAGGACGATCTGCTGGCCTCCGGCGGGCTGGACGACCGACACACCAGCGGCGAATATCTCAAGCGGGCCGAAGACTTGATGGCCGAGGCAGTCGACGCCGAGGAGGCATGGTTCTCGACCTGCGGCAGTTCGCTTTCGGTCAAGGCGGCCATGATGGCGGTCGCCGGCGGCGCCGACGGCGGCCTGCTCGTCACCCGCGACAGCCACAAGTCGATCGTGGCCGGCCTCATCTTCTCTGGTGTGCAGCCGCAGTGGGTCACGCCGCGCTGGGACGCCGAACGCCACATCTCGCATCCGCCGTCACCCGACGACGTGGACGCCGCCTGGGACCGTAACCCCGACGCGGCGGGTGCGCTGATCGTCAGCCCGAGCCCCTACGGCACATGCGCCGATATCGAGGCCATCGCCGACGTGTGCCACGACCGGGGCAAGCCGCTGATCGTCGACGAGGCGTGGGGCGCACACCTGCCGTTCCACCCGGACCTGCCGACCTGGGCGATGGACGCAGGCGCCGACGTGTGCGTGGTGAGCGTGCACAAGATGGGCGCCGGCTTCGAGCAGGGCTCGGTGTTTCACCTGCAGGGCGACCTGGTCGACAAGGATCGGTTGTCGGCCTGCGCAGACCTGCTGATGACGACCAGCCCGAACGTGATGGTGTACGCGGCGATCGACGGCTGGCGCCGCCAGATGGTGCAGCAGGGCCACGAATTACTAGGCGCCGCTTTGGATCTCGCCAACAGGCTGCGCGACGACATCGAGATGATCCCCGACCTGGAGGTGCTCGACGACGAGTTGATCGGGGTGGAGGCCAGCCACGACCTGGACTGCCTTCAGGTGTTGATGGACGTGTCGGCCACCGGCACGACCGGCTACCAGGCAGCCGACTGGCTTCGTGAGCACATGCAGATCGATGTCGGCATGGCCGATCACCGCCGGATCCTGGCCACGCTGTCGTTCGCCGACGACGCATCGTCCACCGGCCGCCTGCTGGACGCGCTGTGGGCGTGGCGCAAGGCGGCTCGCGACTTCGACTCGCCGCCGCGGATCAACCTGCCGTCGCCAGATGAGATCGAGTTGGAAACCGTGCAGTTGCCGCGCGATGCGTTCTTCGGTCCCGTCGAGATGGTCCCCGCAGAGAAAGCCGCCGGACGCATCGCCGCGGAACAGATCACGCCGTATCCACCGGGCATTCCCGCGGTGGTTCCCGGCGAGCGGCTCAACGACGCAGTCATCGACTATTTGCGGACGGGCGTGGCAGCCGGAATGAACCTGCCGGACCCCGCCGATCCATCCCTGAAGACGATCCGAGTGGTCGCATGAAGTTCCCGGTACCCCTGGTTTCAGCTACGGGATATCTGGCAACATTACCGGCTGGTAATAAGTTTCCTCCGAGACGCAGATGGTGGGGCAGATGACGGATCTGACGGAAATTTCAATACTCGCGGCCGCGGGGAGCGAGGGCGGTGGCGCGGCGCTCGACCAGGTGATCGGGATGACGGCGGTAGCGCTGGTCATCGGCGCGCTGCTGTGCTGGCTCGGCTACCTGCATCGAATGCGCAAGATCACCTGGGTCAACAGCGTGGCCGAGTACGCGGGCCGCAAGTTCAAGCGACCGCCGTGGGTGGCGGTGCCGATGGCGCTGTTCATCGGGACGCTGATCTGCGCGCTGTTCGGTTTCATCTGGGACGTCAGCCTGCACATCGGCAAGGGCCGTGACCCGGGGCCGCTGGCCAACCCGGCGCACTACTTCATTCTGGTCGGCCTGTTCCTGCTGTTCGTCGCCGGCTGCGCGGCGATCGTGCTGCCCTACGAGAAGCCGGGCCCGTTCGCGGTCCGCATCACCAAGAATTGGTATGCGCCGGTCAGCGGTTTCCTGATGGCCGGCTGCGGCCTCTACGCGCTGACCGGCTTTCCGCTCGACGACGTGTGGCACCGCATCTTCGGGCAGGACGTGACGCTGTGGGGGCCGACCCATCTGATGATGATCGGCGGCGCCGGGTTTTCGACGATTTCTGCACTGCTCCTCGAATACGAGGGCGATCGGGCGATGGGCGCCGACAAGCCCAAGGACGGCATCTTCCTCAAATCCATCAGATATCTCGGCTTCGGCGGCATCATCATCGGCCTGTCGGTGTTCCAGATCGAGTTCGACTTCGGCGTGCCTCAGTTCCGCCAGGTGTTCCAGCCGATGCTGATCGCGGCGGCGGGGGCATTCGGTCTTGTGGCAGCGCGAATCATGCTCGGCCGCTTCGCCGCGATACTGGCCGCGCTGTTCGCTATCGCGCTGCGCGGGCTCGTCGCGCTCACCGTCGGCCCGATCCTCGGCTCGCCGATCAACTGGTTCGCGCTCTATCTCGGCGCGGCCGTCGTCGTCGAACTCGTGGCGCTCACTCCGGTGTTCAGGCGCCCGATTGTCTTCGGTGCCGTCAGCGGCCTTCTCGTCGGCACCGTCGGGCTGTGGTTGGAGTCGCTGTGGGTCGACGCGTTCTACCACTATCCGTGGCCGTCCAGCATCTGGCCCGAGGCACTGATGATGGCCGTGCCGGTCGCAATATTGACCGGCGCGTGCGGCGCAATGCTCGGCATGGTGCTCACCGACCAACGGCTGCCCGCCCGCCCGATCGGCATCGGGTTGGTCGTCCTGACCGTCCTCGTTATCGGCGGAGCGACGGCCAACGGACTGCGCTACGAGGTGCCACAGAACGCGACGGCCACCATGACGCTGACCGAGGCGGGCACACCCGACAAGCGCATGGTGAACGCCGACGTGCGCATCAACCCTCCGAATCTGCTCAGTGACGACCCCAACTGGGTGTCGGTCCTCGGCTGGCAGGGCGGCCTCGCCAATGACCGCGGCATCTTTGTCGACCGCCTGGAGAAGGTGGGCCCCGGCCACTTCCGCTCGACGCAGCCGATGCCCGTGTACGGGCAGTGGAAGACGCTGCTGCGGGTGCATGACGGCAGAATCTTCACCGCCGCGCCGATCTATCTGGCCGCTGACCCGGGAATCAATGTGCCGGAGGTCCCCGCCCAGGCGCAGATGACCCGCCCGTTCGTCGCTGAGATCACCATCCTGCAGCGCGAGCGTAAGCCGGACACCCCGATGGTGCTGTGGACCATCGGCGGCATGGTCGTGCTCGTCTGCACGCTGATCATGATCGGCGGTCTCACCTGGGGCGCAGGACGCGTCAACAGAAGCCAGCCGACCGACACCAAGACCGAGCTACAGCCATCGGCGCAGGCGTGACGGGTCAACCGGACGTCGTGATACTGGCCCATCACGGGCTGCTGCTCGCGATCCCGGCTTTCGTCCCCGCCTTCCTCGTTGCCGGCGTGATCGTCTATGTCGCGATGAAGGACAGGCGCAACCGAGACGGGTCCCGCAGTGAACCGTCAGGGTCGACCGACCAAGATGGAACACCGTGACTACGACTCATCGTGATATGCGACTCCTCGTTGTGCTCGCCGTCGGTGCTCTGCTGCTCGCAGGCTGCGGTGGCGGCGGCGGCTCGGAGAACGCGCAAGGCTCGTCGGCCGCGCCGCCCAACTCGACGGTCAACCCGTCAGACATGCAGAACAACCAGGCGCCGCCGGACCGTCTGCTCATCGACGTCGCGATCAAGGGCGGTCAGGTCGACCCGACCAATGCCCAGCTGCAGGCAAAGGTCAATGAGCCGATCGTGGTCAAGGTCAACAGCGACGTCGCCGACGAGTTGCATGTGCACTCGACGCCTGACCACAAGTTCAACGTCGAGGCCAAGCCCGCACAGCAGTTCCAGTTCAGCGTCAATGTCCCCGGCAACGTCGACATCGAACTTCACCACCTCCACAAGACGATCGCCACCGTGCAAGTCCAGCCGTGACCAATCGACCCGTCGCGGTATTGGCGCATGGCCTCGGCGGGTCGACGGATCTGCCGATCCCCTTGTCCTATGCGCTGATCGGGGCGGCGTGGGCGTTGACGTTCACGTTCGCGGTGGTGGCCTTCGCGTGGCGGCAACCGCGCTTCGACGCGGCCAAACCCGGCCGCGCGTTGCCGCAGTGGGTGACCACGATCGTCGATGCCGCGGTGACCCGATGGGTGCTGGCCGCGACTGGTCTGCTGTTCGCGGGCTGGGTGGCGATGGCGGCGCTGTTCGGCGGGTCTGACGGCAACCCACTGCCCGGCGTCTTCTACGTCCTGATGTGGATCGGTCTGGTCGCGCTGTCGTTGGCAGTCGGCCCGTTCTGGCGGGCGATCTCACCTCCGCGCACGCTGTACCGACTGCTCCGGCTGGCCTGGCTGCCGTCTGGTCGCGGCTATCCACGCCGGCTGGGCTACTGGCCTGGCGTGCTCGGCCTGTTCGCGTTCGTGTGGCTCGAGCTCGCCAGCCCGGATCCGGGCTCGCTGGGCGCTATCAGGCTCTGGCTGCTGATCTACCTCGTCGTCACGTTCACCGGCGCGATCGCCTGCGGCGAAAAGTGGTTCGGCCGGGCCGACCCATTCGAGGTCTACAGCGTCGTCGCATCACGGTTCTCGCCGTTCCGGAGAAGCCCGAACAGCGGCCGCATCGAAATCGGTAATCCGTTCGATCACCTGCCGTCACTGCCGATCAGGCCCGGTGTCGTGACCATGCTGGCGGTGCTGCTCGGATCGACGGCGTTCGACAGTTTCTCGGCGTCACCGGACTGGCGTAATTTCGTCGACCACTACGCGCACTCCGCATCGGCCAACAGCCTGATGCGATCTGCGGGACTCGTCGTCTTCATATCCGTCGTCGCGATTTCGTTCTCGCTGGCGGCACGCGCCACCGGTGGTGTCGATCGCAGCACCAGACGTGAACTGCCGGGGCGGATGGCGCACTCGCTGATACCCATCGTGCTCGGCTACATGTTCGCGCACTACCTGTCGTATCTGATCGAGCGCGGCCAGCAGACCGTCGTCGACCTCGCCGACCCGCTCAACCGCGGCTGGAATCTACTCGGCCTCGGCGATGCTGGAGTGAATTACATTCTGTCGCTTCATCCTTCGGTACTGGCGACCCTCAAGGTCTGCTGCGTCGTCGGCGGCCACGTCGCCGGCGTAGTCGCCGCCCACGATCGCGCGCTACGGGTGCTGCCCACGGGTTATCAGCTGACGGGCCAACTGGCGATGATGCTGGTGATGGTCGGCTACACCTTCACGGGGCTGTATCTGCTGTTCGGTGGCTGACGAACCGTCAATCGGTACACCAATTCCGCGATGTCATTTAGATTGACTGCGTGCCGGGTGACGACACCGTAGAACAAGCGTTAGCCGGAGGTTCTCCGCAGCGTGTCGGGTGGTTTCGCTTCTATTTCGCCGACGAACGCTGGGAGTGGTCGGACCAAGTGCAGCGGTTGCACGGCTACGAGCCGGGCACCGTCACACCGACCACTGAGTTGGTGCTGTCGCACAAGCACCCCGACGACTACGTCGAAGTCGCTGCGACGCTGGACGAGATCAGGCGTACGCACAAGACGTTCAGCACAAGGCACCGCATCATCGACACCAGGCAGATGGTGCACGACGTGATCGTGATCGGCGACCGGCTTTGCGACGAGGACGGCGAGGTCGTCGGTACGCACGGTTTTTACGTCGACGTGACCGAGACTGACCGGGTGCGCGACGAGTTGGTCAACGCCGCCGTCGCCGAGATCGCAGAAAACCGCGCCGTCATCGAGCAAGCCAAGGGCATGTTGATGTTGATCTACCGGATCAGCAACCAATCCGCGTTCGAACTGTTGAAGTGGCGTTCCCAGGAGACCAACGTCAAGCTGCGCGTGCTGGCCGACCAGCTGCTCGCCGACTTCGCGAAGCTGACCTACGAGGAGGTCCTGCCACCGCGGGGGACCTTCGACCATCTGCTGCTGACGGCGCATCTGCGGGCCCAGCCGGACGACGCGAGGGCCAAATCCGCGTCGTAAGGTTGGGCGCATGCGCGCGCTTCTGATCGTCGACGTGCAGAACGACTTCTGTGAGGGCGGCTCGCTCGAAGTGGTGGGTGGCCAATCCGTCGCCCGTGCGATCAGCCAATACCTCGCCACCCCTCGCGGGTACGACCACATCGTGGCGACGAAGGACTTCCACGTCGACCCCGGCGATCACTTCTCCGACGACCCCGACTTCGCCGCGTCGTGGCCGGCGCACTGCGTGGTCGGCACGTCGGGCGCTGACTTCCACCGGGATTTCGACGGCTCCATGGTGGATGCGGTCTTCACCAAGGGCCAGTATTCCGCGGCCTACAGCGGCTTCGAGGGCACCGACGACTCCGGTACCTCGCTGGAGGACTGGCTGCGGCAACGCGCCGTCGACCAGGTCGACATCGTCGGCCTCGCCACCGACTACTGCGTGCGGGCAACAGCGACCGACGCGGCCGCCGCAGGCTTCACGACCCGGGTGCTGCTCGACCTGACCGCCGGCGTCGCGAAGGAGTCCAGCGCCGCGGCCGTCGACGACATGCGCGCCCAACGGGTAGGCCTTACCGGGCCAGATCTCCGGAGAATCGGCCTGCGGGGTGGCAGCTTGGGTCAACGAACACACTCCAGGGATTGATGGGGATCTACGAGACCATACGGGGGTGCCCAGTGGGGAATCATTGCAACCAAAGTCAACGATCTTGATCGACGGGCGGGTGATCGCCTGCCGCACCGGCGCCGAGATCGACAAAATGGCGGCTTTTACTCGCACTTCCCGCCCATGTGTTGGTTTGGGCGTCCAGGTGCGGGGCGTCAGGCAGCCGAGGCTGTCACCTCGATGCCGTGGGCGCGCATGTCGTCGACGGCCGCGGCGCTGGACTCCTTCGCGACGCCGGCGGTCAGGTCGAGCAGCACCCGGGT
>LZSH01000329.1 GCA_001665255.1 Mycobacteriaceae bacterium 1482268.1
GTGTTCGGCGGGGAGGGTGGTTCGCAGGACTCGCGCATCGTCGGCGGAATGGGCGCGGTCTACGGGCGGGTGGCGGAAGCTGGGGTGACGTTGGCAGCCGCGGGCGGCGCGGTGGGAGTTTGGGGCGTGGTCGGGACCGACGGCGGCAGAGGCGGACCGCCGGACGCGAGGCCTTTGGCGAAGCCTTGCGACAGATCGCTGGCGGCGGTTGTGGGTGTTGGCACGCCGGCTGGTGACGTGGGCGCGGAAGGCATGCTCGGGGTGCTGGGCATGGATGGAGTGCTGGGCATGCTAGGCATGGACGGCATCGACGGCGTCTTCATCCCGCCGCTCGACACGGGGGACGGAGTGCTCATCGGCGGAATGATGGGCGTGCTGGGCTGCGCCTGTTGCACGGCGGGTGCGGGAGATCCGTTGGAAGGCTGGACTACGTCCGCGCGACCTGGGTTGGGTTTGAACTCTCCGGGTAACGGAGGGCCGTCCGGCTTCCTGACTTCTCCAGGAGAATTTTTTACGAGGTCATCTCGGCCCGGATCGGACGGAGCCGGTTTCGGAACGTCGTTTGTGTGCTGTTGGGGTTGCTGAACGACCTGATCCGTTCGCGTCAGGTTCTCTCCACCGGGTCCGGTGTCGTTACCGTGCCCCCCGCCAGCCATAAAGAAATGCCCTTGACCATCCGGGTGATAAGGTTCGGCCTGCGTCAGCGGGCCAGCCTTGCCGCCAGTCGCTGGTTCGGTTGCTGATTCAACTCGAATGCCCTGGGCCGCAATGTTGGCAGCGACGGCCGCGGAAGTTGCGCCGACGGCCATTTTGGCCTTCGTAAGGACCGCCCAGATCATCGCCAGCACGGCCCACCACCACCGGGACACCTCTCCACCTTCGGCTCCGACCTGCCCCGAGGCGGCCCAACGGCGCCGCCTCCGTCCACGCCCACGATGTCCGCCAGCGGATCCGGCGCTGGCGCATCCCTTCCGACCGGCGCCGCCGCATCGGCTGGTATCTCGTCCACTGGTGTACCGCCGGGCGTCCTCGCCTCATCGGGCCTCGCCGCCACCGGCACCGGCGCGGCGATCGTCAGCTCCGAAACCAAGGACCAACACCTCGACGACGCCATCGCACTCGCCTACGAACTGCTGCACGCTTCGCGGATGTATCCCGGCGTGCACTGGTGCGTCGGCGTCTTCAAGGTCGCCACCGGAGTCGAGACCGCCATCGTCAGCAACGACGGCGCCGGCTACATTCCACCCGGCGTCTACGTACCCCGTTCTGCCCGAGTGCTTTTCGCCGATCCCGAACTCAGCCCAGGCTTCCAAGCCAAGTATTTCGGTTGGGTCAACCCGACGGCCACCATGGTCGCCTACGCCGCCGAGCGCGCCGTCCTCGATCCCAACGTCGAGCTCTATGCTGTCGCCGCCACCACCGACCCCGGCGGCTCATCCGTACTTCCCGCCCGCCGGGCCGGCGTCCCGCACTATCAGGATTGCGATTCGACCCGCTCACCAGTCGACCCGCATACCCCAGCACCCGAACTGGACGAGTCCCGATTGCATCGCCTCGCCGTGGTATCCCCACAGGCCTACGAACAGCTCACCGACGCCACGGTGCCCCCGACGGAACGCCAGTCGTCGGCCTGGGAAGCCACTGCCGGTGCCGTCGCCACTGCCCTCGCCGGTGCCGAGCCGCTCCACATCGAAGTGGCCCCCGTCATTCGGGAGATCCTCGGCGCCCTCGCCGCCGGCACGCCGATCTCCGATGACCAATGGGCGGCGCTTGCCGAGGTTCGGCTTTACGGCAAGTCGCTGTTCATGCGGCCGGGCTTCATCGAGGTCGAGCCGTCGGCCGATCCCAATACCACCCTGCTCTACCGCGCGCACCACAACCTGGACCGCGCCGTAGAGGCGCTTTCGCTATGGCGTGCCGACAACCCCGACTATGCCGATATCGTCTATGCCACTGCGCAGGTCACAAAGGAGGAACAGCTGTGGCCGGTAAGAACATAAAGCTCAACCCCGAGGAAATTCTCGGACACGTCAACAAGATTGCCGCGACGATGGCGGAAGTCTCCGTACCCGGGCCCGTCCCACCGCCGTCGCCATCCGCCACCCCCATCGACCAAGCGCTCAACGCGGTCGCGGCGGCCGCCGCTGAGAAGGCCGCAGCTTCCTCTGAGGCTCTCGCCACCCGCGGCACCGAGCACGGCGCCGCGTCGACGCAGGCGGTCAACGCCATGCAGACCCAGGAAGAGGAAAACACCGGCAAGGTCAACGAACTGCAGACCGACATCCCACAGACCTTCATCACCGACGTCCGGAGCGTTTAGCGGCCGTCGGTATGGTGGGCCGATGCGCACACTGGTGACGGGGGCAGCCGGATTCATCGGATCCACGCTGGTTGATCGCCTTCTCGCAGACGGACACACCGTCATCGGCCTCGACGACCTCAGCTCAGGCAACAGCATCAATCTCGGCACGGCCGACCGCTCGCCCAACTTCGAGTTCGTCAAAGCCGACATCGTCGACGCGGACCTCATTGGTCTTCTGTCCGACGTCAGGCCCGAGGTGATCTTTCATCTCGCCGCCCAGATTTCGGTGAGCCAGTCGGTGGTGGATCCGCCGTTTGATGCCGCGGTGAATGTTGTAGGCACCGTGCGGCTTGCGGAGGCCGCGCGCCGCGCGGAGGTTCGCAAGGTCGTGCACACCTCGTCGGGCGGCTCGGTGTACGGCACTCCACCGAGCTTCCCGACGAACGAGGACGCGCCGAGTAATCCCGCCTCGCCATACGCCGCCAGCAAGGTGGCCGGCGAGGTCTACCTCAACACTTTTCGCAACCTGTACGGCCTCGAGTGCTCCCACATCGCGCCCGCGAATGTCTATGGGCCGCGCCAAGATCCACACGGCGAAGCCGGCGTGGTGGCTATTTTCTCCCGTGCACTTCTTGCCGGGAAACCGACGAAAATCTTCGGCGACGGCACCGATACGCGCGACTATGTTTTTGTCGACGACGTTGTCGATGCCTTCGTCAGGGCCGCTGGTGAGCAGGGTGGTGGTCAGCGCTTCAACATCGGTACTGGCGTGGAAACCTCGACGCGGCAACTACATTCGGCGATCGCCGCCGCCGCTGGCACTCCCGACGAACCGGAGTTTCACCCGCCGAGGCTCGGCGACTTGCGGCGGTCGTGCCTCGACATCAGCCGGGCCGAGCGGGTGCTGGGCTGGACCCCAAAGGTCAAACTCGACGAGGGCATCGCCAAGACGGTTGCGTTTTTCCGCGACGAGCGGGACGCATAGGCCTACTGGCGGTCTTCAACTCGCCGCACGGTTCGGGATTAATCATCTTGTGGCGCAGAACCAACACTTTCCTGCGATCGCGGACGATGATCGAACCAACTGAAGCCCCTAGTCGTGCGCAGAATGCCGAAACACCGCGGCGCGTGCAAACATGCACGCTCGCGGGACTTAGTCGGAATCGGGGACGCGTACACCCTGCAGTGCCACAGCCCTGGCCAAGCGTGCGTACCGCAACTCCAGGTCCTTGAACCGCATATACGTGCTGAGTGTCGTGAACACGAACGCGATGATCAGCGTGTAGCCGATCAGATCCGCACCCCGGTCCACCCCAAGCCAATTCGCGACGACCGTCGTATCGTCCGGCCGGAGAACCGCGTAGATCGCCGCGACAACGAACAACACGCCGCCGACCTTCACCCACGCCTTCGTCCGCGCGCTCGTCCGCGATCGCAGCAGGTATACCAGCAGCGTCACAATCGACAGGATCAACAGTGCCTGAATCCAATTCATCGGGACAACCTTCCTCGCAGCAGCCCGTCGAACACGATGTTCACGCCGTTGAGCAACGGCTGGCCTTTGGACTTCGAATAGTCGGTGTAGAGAATCTCGACGGGCTGTTCGGCTACCCGCCAATGGTTTTCGACGGCAAGGGTGATGAACTCACTCGCATGGCTCATTCCGCTCATCGTGAGGTTGAGCCCGTCGGCGACCTTCTTGTTGAAGACCCGCAGCCCGTTGTGGGCGTCGGTCAGTCCCAGCGCCCGGCTGCTCGGGCTCAACACCGCCGCCGCACGCAAGATGAGACGCTTCAGCAGCGGCGGCTTGCTCGCCGACGTTTCGGCGAACCGTGTGCCGACCACCATGTCGACATCGTCGGTGGTCAGTCGGTCGATCATCGCGACCACGTCCTTCAGCCGGTGCTGCCCGTCCGCATCGAACGTGGCGAACACCTGCGCGCCGGGCTGACTGCGCGCGTACTCGATGCCCGTCTGGATCGCCGCGCCCTGGCCCAGATTGACCGGATGCGAAATCACGTGAGCGCCCGCGCGGAACGCGAGGTCGGCCGTGTCGTCCTTGCTGCCATCGTCGACGCAGACGACATGGTCGAAAACCGAGCGGATGTCGGTGATGACGTCGCCGATGACGCTCGCCTCGTTATAGGCGGGTACGACGATCCAAACATCTTGGTAGCGCATGTCGATGGGCACCAAAATACACGCTCAGCGTGCTGACCCGGTGGCCAGCGCGACCAGATGCACCGCGATTCCCACCAACGGCCCGCACATCAGCGCAATCACGGTTCGAGTTTCCAGCCCGATCGGCAGCAACAGCAACAGCATCGACGCCACCGTCGCCCCGATCCAACCGATCGCATACGCGCGATGCAACGCAGCCGCCACGGCCGCCGCGCCGGTCAGCGTCAGCAGCGCCATCACGATCGCCGCCGCCGTCAGCCAGGCGAGCAGCTCACCGCCCGCGCGGTACTCCGGACCGAAAGCGACCCGAAGCAGCCACGGCCCGAACAAACCTGCCGCCGCCACTCCTACCGCACCCAGCCCGCCGACCACCAGCGCCGGCGCCACCAAGGCCCGCAGTCGTGCCGTGCGCTGGTCGACAAAATGCGCAATGAGATTGCCCTGCATCGCCGTCAACGGCACCAACAGCGGCGCCCGTGTCAACGTGACGGCGAGGATCACCACGCCGCCCGCCGCACCGAGGTCCCCCGACGTCGCCTTGAGCAGCACAGGAAAACCCATCACCAGAATCGCGCTCGCACCGGCCGCCGCGATCGAGTGCGCCGCGCCGCGCAGGAAAGTCGACGTGCCGCCGGGCGTCATCAGCGATGCGGCCGCCAGGGTGGCCGGCGAAAAGATCAACAACAGCAGCCACGCCACCGCCCCGGCCACCGTCGCCCACAGGTAGCCGACGAGCCCCCAGCTGACCAGGAACGTCGCCGCCGCGACCGCCACCCGGATGCCCGCGTCGGTCACCATCAGCGCCCCGTACTGCGTCCACCGACCCACCCCGGCCAACATTCCCAGCAGGGTCGCGTGCAGGCAGAAGCCCGCCAGACCGACACTCAGCAGCGCGACGCTGAGCCACCGCGATTCGACGAACACATGTCCCGACCACAACGGCGAACTGGCCGCGATCACGAACGCCGCGACCACACCGACCATCGCCGCCACCCGCATCGGATGCGTACGCGGGCCCTCCAGCACGTCGACGTAACCGACCGACCGCACCTCGCGGGTCGCCTCCTGCAGCAGGCCGTTCGCCGCTCCGGTCACCAATCCGAACGCACCCCAGAACACGCTGAACACCGAAAAGCCCGCCGGCTCGAGATCACGGGCCGCGAGGTAGAGCACCGCATAGCCGCACACCGCCGTCAGTACCGTGGCGACACCGACCCGAGCGACGCTGCCCCGAGTCACCGGGCCGGTGGGAGTGGCAGCGTCGGTCACAGCGGTGGCACGTCCTTGGAGTACAGCCAGCCATCCCACAACGGGCGCAGCGAGACATCGACATAGTTCGCCGCCAGACCGGTGAAGTCGTCGGTCACAGCGGTCGAGTGACGGTGGCGCGTCGTCCAATCCCGCAGCAGCGCAAAGAAGTTGTCGTCACCGATGACCCCGCGCAGCGCATGAAGCGTCAACGCCCCGCGCTTGTACACCCGGTCGTCGAACATGTCCCGCGGACCGGGATCGGACAGCAGCAGATCCTGCGGCGACTCGACGAGCCGCTGATAGTAGTGCCGCGCCCATTCCTCGGCGCTGCGGCCGCCCGACTCCTCCGACCACAGCCATTCGGCGTAGCACGCGAAACCCTCGTGCAGCCAGATGTCGCGCCACCGCCGCGCCGTCACCGAGTTGCCGAACCACTGGTGGGCCAGTTCGTGGGCGATCAACCGCTCCGTCCTGCGGCTTCCGCCGCAGTGATTGGATCCGAATATCGAAATGCCCTGCGCCTCAAGTGGTATCTCGAGTTCGTCGTCGGTGACGACCACGGTGTAACCCGTGGCCAACGGATAGGGGCCGAACCGCTTGACGAACAGATTCATCATCTGCGGTTGTCTGCCGAAGTCGTGGTCGAAGTTGCGCTTCAGCCGGGCAGGCAGCGCGGCCTGCATGAGCACCGGCGACTTCTGCAGCCGGTACATCTCGTACACGCCGATCTGCAGCGTGATCAGATACGTCGACGTCGGCTCGGTCAACTCGTATGTCCATGTCGTCATCGCCGCACGCGTGCGCCGAGACTTCAACTCGCCGTTGGCGACCACCCGATACGGGTTCTCGGAGCTGATCTGGATCCGGTAGCTGGCCTTTGAGCTCGGATGGTCATCGCACGGGAACCACGACGAGGCGCCGTTGGGCTGCCCGGCGACCAGCACACCCTCGCTGAGTTCCTCGAAACCGACGTCGCCCCAGAGAGTTTGGAGGGGACGCGGATTACCGCCGTAGCGGATGCGGATCGTCATCGCTGCGCCCGCAGGCAGCTTCGAGGACAGCGCGATGTGTAGCTTGCCGTCCGAACAGTTGAAGTCTGCGGGGCGTCGCCCGTTCACCGACACCCTCGTCACCGACAGCGCGTCGGACAGATCCAGCGTAAAGGTGCGTAACTCGGCCAGCGTGGCGGCGGTGATCGTCACCCACCCCGTGAGCCGGTTGGCCGCCACCTTGTATTCGAGCTCGAGCTCGTAGCGCGAGACTCGGTAACCGAAGTTGCCGGTGTGGGGCACATACGGGTCGATGACCGGGATCTTTTTGGCCGCCTTCTTCGATCGGGTCACGCGGCCGTTTCCTCGGGCGCCTCATTGGGCGCGTCATTGCGCTTCTTGCGGAACAGGTTCCACGGCGCGATCGGGTTGCCCTGCCACCGCGTCGACGGCGGCACCTTGTCGCCGCGCATCACCAACGAGGCGGGGCCGACGGTCGAACCCGCGCCCAGCCGCGCCGCGGGCAGCGCCACGCAATGGGGACCCAGAGTCGAACCCTCCTCGAGAACAACGGTGTCCATCCTCATCACCCGATCGTGGAACAGGTGCGTCTGTACCACGCATCCGCGGTTGACGGTGGCGCCGTCGGCGAGCGTGACCAGGTCTGCCTCTGGTAGCCAATAGGATTCGCACCAGACGCCGCGGCCGATCTTGGCGCCGAGCGCCCGCAGCCATAGGTTCATCACCGGCGTGCCGGTGGCGGCCCGCGCGAACCACGGCGCTGCGACGGTCTCGACGAAAGTGTCGGCGATCTCGTTGCGCCAGACGAACGGCGACCACAGCGGGTGTTCGACGGCCTGGATCCGCCCCACCACAACCCATTTCGCAGCCACCGAAACGGTACCCGCCACAGCGCCGGCGACCAGCAGCACCACCCCACTGCCGAGTGCGGCCCACAGGTAACCGAACTCGACGACCAACGCCTGCAGCGCCAACAGCACAGCCACCCCGATGGCGAACGTCACGATCAGCGGCACCACCCGGCACGTCTCGACGAAGCCGCGCATGACCTTGAGGCGGGTAGGCGGATGGAACGTGCGCAGCGCGTCAGCGGCGGTGGGCTTGCGACGCAACCGAATAGGTGGGCTGCCCAACCACGACGAACCTGCCTTCGATTTGTGCGGCGCCGCCGACAACACCGCGACAAGGCCGTCATCGGGCACTTTGCGTCCAGGCTGCGTGATGCCCGAATTGCCGAGGAAGGCGCGTTTCCCGATCGTCGCCTTGGCGACATGGATCCAGCCGCCGCCGAGTTCGTAGGACGCCACCATCGTGTCATCGGCCAAAAACGCGCTGTCCTCGATCACGGTGAACTTCGGCGTCAGCAACGCAGTCGAAATCTCGGTGCCGCGGCCGACTTGCGCGCCCAGCACACGCAGCCACATCGGCGCGAGGAGGCTGGCGTACAGCGGGAACAGGTAGGTTCGCGCGGCGTCCATCAGCCGTTCCGTCGCCCAGATCTGCCAGCCCACTCTGCTGCGCACCGGGTGATAACCCTCGCGCAGCCACAACGACAACAGACGAACGCCGAGCACCGTCAACAAGGCGTACACCAGCAGCGCTACCAGCGTCGCCACCGGCGTCCACACTGCAGCGGGCAGAAGCGCATCGGTCAGCGACGACGAGTTTCGAACGGCCCAGCCGATGACGGCCAATCCGCAGGCAAGCGCGGCAAGGGGCAACGCGCTCAAGAACATTGACGTCACGCCGTATACCGCCACCCAGAACGGTGCCCGGCCGGGACGTTCCTGCGGCCACGGATGCCGCGCCTTGCCGGACTTCACCGCAGGCGAACCCTTCCAGTACTGTCCTTTCTTCACCCGGCCCACCACACCCGAACCCGGGGCGACATCGGCGTTCTTGCCGACCGCCGCGCCCGGCAACAGAGTCGTGCGTGCACCGATCGTGGCGTCGTTGCCGATCGTGATGGGGCCGACGTGGAAGCGGTCACCGTCGATCCAATGCCCGGACAGGTCCACCTCCGGCTCGATCGAACTGCGGTGCCCCAGCGTGAGCATTCCGGTCACCGGCGGCGCCGAATGCAGATCGACGCCCTTGCCGACCGTGTTGCCCAGCGCCCGCGCGTAATACACGAGCCACGGTGCGCCCGCCAGGTTCTCCGCGCCGCTGGCATTGGCCAGGCGCTCGGCGAGCCAGACCCGCATGTGCTCGGCGCCGCCGCGGCGGTATGTGCCCGGCTTCAGTAAGCCGATCAACATCCGGGCGCACACGACCGCGATGCTCATCCGCCCTAGTGGGGTGACGAACAGCAGGAACCCGCCGAATACCCACCACCAGTTCACGGGAACCAGCCACGGCGCCGGACTCAATGTCGCGGCCACGTTGTTGAGCAACGCCAGCCACACCACCCATTGCAGGCCGGTCAGGGTGGCCAGCGGCAGCGACATTGCCACCTGAAATGCCTGCGACGACAACGGCATTGGCTGGACCACGCGCTTCTCGACCGGCGGCGGAGGCTCGAGCTCGTCGAGAAAACCGGCCAACGAGCCCAACCGCGGGTGGTCGTAGAGGTCGGCGACGGTGACCTGCGGATAGCGCTGCCGCAGCGCGGCGACCAGTTGTGCTGCCGACAGCGAGCCGCCGCCGAGCGCGAAGAAGTCGGCTTCAGGACCGTCAACGGGTGCGGCCAGCACGTCACGCCACAGCCCCGCGAGCCAGCCCATGGTGCCGCCGAGGTCGGGCGCCTGGTCGCCGGCTTCGTCGGGCAGGGGCCACGGCAGCGCGTCGCGGTCGACTTTGCCCGAGGTGCGGGTTGGCAGCTCGTCGACAAGTACAAGCCGCGGCACTAGAGCGGCAGGCATTGACTCGGCCAGCGCCGCACGCGCGGCGCCAATGTCGAACGACGGGTCGGTGCTGGCGACATAGCCGACGAGCAGCGGTGTACCGCTCGCGGTTTGCCGCACCGCCGCAGCCGCGCCGCTCACACCGGGCAGGTTCACCAGTGCGGCGTCGACCTCGCCGAGTTCGATGCGCCGCCCGCCAACCTTGACCTGGTCGTCGGCCCGACCGCAGAAGATCAGCCCCTCGTGTTCGAGGCGCACGAGATCGCCGCTGCGGTAGGCGCGGTTCCAGCCCAGCGCCGGCATCGGGGCGTACTTCTCGGCGTCCTTCTCCTGGTCCAGGTACCGCGCCAGCCCGACTCCTCCGATCACCAGTTCACCCGTGCCGCCTGTTTTGACGGGCATGCCGTCCTTGTCGACGACGGCGAGGTCCCATCCCGGCAACGGCAGCCCGATGCTGACGGGCTTGATGCCGTCGAGCCTGGCCGCACATGCGACGACGGTGGCCTCGGTGGGGCCGTAGGTGTTCCAGACTTCACGTCCCGCGGCGTCGGGTCCCGCGGCCAGCCGCGCCGCGAGCTCCGGCGGGCAGGCCTCGCCGCCGAAGATCAGCAGCCGCACCGCCTCCAACGCCTCGGCGGGCCACAGCGCCGCCAGCGTCGGCACCGTCGATACGACCGTGATGTCCTTCGACACCAGCCACGGGCCCAGATCCATGCCGCTGCGCACCAGGGAGCGGGGCGCCGGGACCAGGCACGCGCCGTTTCGCCACGCCAGCCACATCTCCTCGCACGACGCATCGAACGCGACTGACAACCCGGCGAGCACCCGATCACCCGGCCCAATCGGGTTGTCCTGCAAGAACATCTGCGCCTCGGCATCGACGAAGGCCGCGGCGCTGCGGTGCGTGACCGCGACACCCTTGGGGGTGCCGGTCGAGCCGGAGGTGAAGATGATCCACGCATCGTCGCGGCCCAGCGGCGGGGCGGCACGCCAGCCGCGGGAACTGCCGGCGCCCCGGATGAGGCCGGCCTCGGTGATAACCCCGACGACGTTGGCCTCCCCGAACACCAGCGCGGCCCGCTCGTCGGGGTCGTCGGCGTCCACCGGCACATAGGCGGCGCCGGTGGCCAGCGTCGCCAGGATCGCCACATACAGGGCGTAGCTGCCCGACGGCATGCGAATCCCGATGCGGTCGCCGCGACCGATGCCGCGCGCGGCCAGCCACTCGACGCTGTCCTCGATGTCGGTGATCAGCTCGCTGTAAGTCAGCTGCACGGAGCCGTCGTCGATGGCGGGAGCATCGGGGTAGTGCGCGGCGGTGTCGTAGAGGATGTCGACCAGCGTGCGCGGCTCGGCCGCATACGGCGACAGCAGGTACTGCGCGGGTATCTCCGGCACGAAAGCCCCAGTCACGCCTACAAGGTACTAAGCGAGTCTTGGATTCTCGCTGAGCCCAACCGTTGTCGCGTCGCCGGCACGTCCGTAGCGTGTCGGCGTGACGACTGCACGCGATCGACGGCTGCGGCTCTTTGTGGCCGACCCGTCCGGCGACAACTGGCGCGAACTCACCGCAGGTGAAACCACCGCCGTGCGACTCTCCGCGCCTGACCTGCAACAGGCTCGACGGGCCAGGGGGCGGATCACCGACGACGTGGCGGTCATCCTCGACGTCACCGTCGCGGTCGCCGCCGACTTCCGCTCCGCCCGAGACGCGATGCCGAGCACCGATGACGGCACGCTGCACTATGCGGGCACGATCGACGGGTTGGCCGGGCTGGTCGCCGACATCTTCATGGCCGACGTCGCCGATGGGGTGACGTTCATACCTGCGTCACCGCAGCAGGACATGGGCAAACTCGCCGACGCGGCGCTGGATAGCATCGCCCGACGGCTGCCGCTCGCCGGCGCGGCCTGACGCGCTACGCCTCGAGTTCGCCGGCGAGCTTGCGTTCGATACTGGCCCTGGTGCCGGCTGGCAGGGCGAGAATCCCGTCGAGTTCCGCGCGCGCTCGCGCGTAGGCGTTCTGGCGTTCCTGCGGTGTGGCGCCGTCGTCGTCTGCCAGCTTCAGCAGGTGCTGCGCCCGGGCGATCCGCTGCTGATCCGCTTCGGAGAACGAGCTGCGCCGCAACCGGATCGCCTCGGCCTCGGCAACGTCGAATGCGGTCGCGTAGTCGTGAACGGCATCGCGGTACTCCAGCTGCGCCTCGCGGTCCCCGTCGAGCTCCTCGGCGTTGACCGGACGCAACAGATCCGCTCGTCGACGCGCCTTGTGGAAATCGATCGTCAACGGGTTGCGCATGTCGGTCATCAGGGGGAAGTCGAGCAGCTTCGCGACATCGATCTCGTACTCCAGCCATCGCGCATCGGTCTGGGCGTGCTGGTCGACGACCCTTCTCAATTCGCGGCGGTACTTGTCGACGTTGGTGCGTGACCTGCTGGCCGCCTCGGCGACGGCGATCTTGGCCTGCTGTTTGATCCGATATTTCTCGAGTCGGCGTTCGGCGCGCCGCTCATTGGCTGTGGCGACGGCGCGCACCGCGCCGCCCACAGTGCCGGCCAGCGGAAAGATCAACCACCAGAAGTGGCCCGCGGTTTCGAGCAGAGGCGCCACATGCCCAGCATGCCACCATCAAGACAGCGACTCGTAGATCAGCCTGGCGTACCTCGCGGTCCGCTCATTGCCGAGGGTGCCCTGGCCCATCCTGTTCATGACGTAGGCGGCGGTGACGCGTCGGTCGGGGTTCATCAACACCACTGAGCCGCCCCACCCGCCCCAGAAGCAGACTCTCTCGTCGGGAGGCAGAAACGGCACGACCTCGGGCGTGGAGAGGCCGTAGCCGATACCCATCTTCAGAGGTGCAGCCAACACCAGATCCGGTCCATGCGATTGCACGTCGAAGACCCGGTCGATGGTCGCCTGCGACAACAGCTCGACGCCATTTGCCTTACCGCCCAGCGACACTGGCGACAGCATGCGTGCCAGCGAGCGCGCGTTCCCGTGCCCGTTGACGGCGCCAAGGTCAGCGTCCCGCCAGGCGGTGGTGTGGGCGATGGTCGCTTCGGGCGCGGGATTGGTGAGCGTCTTGCGCATCGGGCTGTCTGCGGGCAGCGACTCCAACGGAATGTCGAACGGAGGCGGCGGAATGAGCTCCGCGATCCGGCCGGCATCCTCCGGCGCGGCGCCGATCTGGAAGTCGGCCTCGAGCGGGTCCGCGATCTCGTGGCGCACGAAATCCTTCAGCGACGTGCCTGCCGTCCGGCGGAGCAGCTCCCCGACCAGGAAGCCGAAGTTCAGCGCCTGATAACCCGACGCGGTGCCCGGCTCCCACCACGGCGCCTGCGCGGCCAGCAGCGAGGTGGCCTTCTCCCAGTCGAAGAGGTCGTCGGTTGTCATCGGCTCCTGCCACCCGGCCACGCCGGAGGTGTGCGACAGCAGGTGACGCACCCGCACCTCGGCCTTGCCGTTGGCGGCGAATTCCGGCCAGTACCGTGCGACGGGCGCATCGAGGTCCAGCAGCCCGCGGTCGGCGACCATCAGCGCGGCCAGGCTCGTCACGGTTTTCGTCGAGGACCACACGTTGACGATCGTGTCTTCGCCCCACGGCACCGTTTTGGCGGCGTCCGCATGGCCGCCCCAGATGTCGACGACGCACTCGCCGTCGATGTCGACCGCGATCGCGGCCCCGACCTCGTTGCCGGTGTTCAACTCCTCGGCTAACGCGTCGGCGAGCTTGTCGAACCTGGCGTCGCAATGTCCGTGCACAGCGGAAGTCATGCATTGGAACTTACGCGGCGCGAATCACCAGTTGTCGTAGCCGCCTTCTGGCCCCAGCATGCGTTCCAGGCGGGTGCGGTTGATCTTGGCCAACTCGTTGCGAATCACTTTCCGCTCGGTGTCGACGTCGTGGTGCATGCGGTCGGCGATCGCGGCCAGCACATCCTGCGCGCAGTAGCCGTTGATGTACATGACGAACCCGAAACCGAAGTGGTCCAGATAGCGCTTCGATGCGGCGGCCAGTTCGTCCATGACCTCGGCGCGTTCGTCGCAGATCGCGCACTGCTCGGCCGCGGACTTCTCGCTGCCGGGGCGACGGCCCACGTCGGGGTAGGCCTGCAGGATCGAGTCGACGGAGGCTTCGGCCAGCCCGAACAACAAATCGTCGGCCTGCCGGTACAGCGCGTCGTGAGTGGCGTAGGGGCGTCCGCGGGCCAGGTCAGCGGCCAGTGGCACGCTGTAGCAACACTCATAGACTGCGTGCACAGCGCGGCGCATCGGCATCTCGTTGAAGATGTCCAACCCCATGCCCTGGTGCATGAACACAGGGATCATGATGCGAGCCGCAGAGCACGTCGGCGTTACGCAGTGTTACGGCAATGAAAACTTGCTACCGCGTCAATGGTCCTGTGTCTTGAACCGTTCAATGGACCGGGTGACCTCCGCCTCCGCCTCCGCGCGGCCTGCCCAGTCGGCGGCCTTCACGAACTTGCCGGGTTCGAGGTCCTTGTAGTGCACGAAGAAGTGCTTGATCGCGTCGAGCTCGAACTGCGGCACGTCGCCGACGTCCTTGATGTGGTCCCATCGCCCGTCCCCTGCGGGCACACACAGCACCTTGTCGTCGCCGCCCGCCTCGTCGGTCATCTGGAACATGGCCACGGCCCGCGCCTCGACGATGCAGCCGGGAAACACCGACTCGGGCAGCAGCACCAGCGCGTCCAGCGGATCGCCGTCCTCGCCGAGGGTGTTCTCGATGAACCCGTAGTCGGTCGGATAACCGAAGGCCGTATAGAGATAGCGGTCCAGCTTGACCCGACCGGAGTCATGATCGACCTCGTACTTGTTGCGCGAGCCCTTGGGGATCTCGATGACAACGTCAAACTCCACCGTCGCGGCTCCTTGCCTGCTCGGTTTGTTGGGGACGGACAAACCCTAGACGAATGGCCGCATACCATTTCCACTCACCAACGGGGGAGGCGTTATGGACCGCATCAAACGCGGTTGAACTCGGCGTTCCTGCCAACGGATACCCTGCTTGGGCAGGCCAAAGTCAGGAGAACCATGCCCCCCACCCAGTGGCGACGGTCCACCCACGTCGTGATCGGGGTGTCCGTGGTGCTGCTGGTCGTCGCGGTCGAGGCCATGCAGCGCGGCCGCGGTGGTCAGCAGTTTGGTCACCGACGCCGGCTGCATCGGTACGTCAGCGCGCTGCGCCCACAGTTGTTCGCCGGTCGCCGCGTCGGTGATCCTGCCGGTGAAGTTGCCCAGGTTCGGATCGGCCAGGGTCGCCGCCAGCGCCGCGGCCAGCTTGTCGGGCGTGGGCTTGCCCGCGGAATCCGATACGGGCTTGATGTCGGGGTCGGCGGTGGCAAGCGGGGGTACCGGTGGGAGGGCGCTGGCATCGCTGGGTTTGCCGCCTCGAAGCAGCGCCGCGGCGACCACGACCGCGACGTCCGCCTCACCACGAAGGTGCTGGCCTCTGACCACCGGCCCGGCGTCGTCGTGCTCAAGGGGGGCGGTGACCCGACACTGTCGGCCGCGCCCAAGGGACAGGACACCTGGTACCGCGACGCGGCACGGATCAGCGACCTGGCCGATCAGGTGCGACGCGCCGGCACCCAGGTGACATCGGTGGCCGTCGACATCAGCGCGTTCAGCGGCCCGACGATGGCCCCCGGCTGGGATCCGCTCGACATCGACGGCGGCGACATGGCGCCGATGGAGGCGGTCATGCTCGACGGCGGCCGCACCCAACCGGTCAGCGTCGACTCGGCACGGTCGCGAACACCCGCGCTCGACGCCGGCCGCGCACTGGCCGACGCGCTGCGTGTCGATCCGGCCACCGTCACGGTGATGTCGACCTCATTCGAAGGCGACGAGATCGCGTCGGTCCAATCACCGCCGCTGATGGAGCGACTACGCGAGATGATGAACAACTCCGACAACGTGATGGCGGAGTCGATCGGACGGGAATTGGCTGCTGCACAAGGAAAGCCGCAGAGCTTCGACGGAGCGGTTCGTGCGGTGCTCGGCGAGTTGAACAACGCCGACATCGACACCGGCGGGTCGCGCCTGATGGACTGCAGCGGGCTGTCGGTCGATGACCGGTTGACTGCAGAGACGCTCGACGAAGCGGTCAACGCCGCCGCGGGTCCCGACCAACCGAAGCTCCGGCCGCTGGTGGATTTGATGCCCATCGCGGGCGGCAGCGGCACCTTGTCGAACCGGTTCCTCGACACCGACGCCGGCCGCGCATCGACCGGGTGGCTGCGCGCCAAGACGGGATCGCTGACGGGCACCAATTCGCTGGTGGGCATCGTCACCGACGCCAGCGGCCGGGTCCTGACGTTCGCGCTGCTCTCCAACAATGCGGGCCCGAGCGGGCGCACCGCCCTCGACGCGTTCGCCGCGACACTGCGATCGTGTGGGTGCGGTTCATGAGTCCGAACAAGGTCACGGTGGGCCGGGCCGTGGACTGGGGTTTCGCCGCGACCGTCGGCGCGAAGCTGGCCAAGCCGGGACCCGCGGCCACCGACTACACCCGCCGCCAGGTGATCGAGCAGTTGTCCAGCGCGTCACTGCGGGCCGAGATGCCGGTGCGCGACGTGACCGGGTTGAACGAAGGTGCCGAGGTGCCCGAGGCCCGCATCATCGACCGGGCCGAGTGGGTCCGGGCGGCGTCGGTGTCGATGCGGACGATGACGGGCGGCGACAACGGTGACAAGCCGAACTTCATCACCGGCCGGATCACCGGTGCGCAGACGGGTGCCGTGCTGGCGTTCATTTCCTCCGGCATCCTCGGCCAGTACGACCCGTTTGCCGCGAACGGCGGCGAACTACTTCTGGTGTACCCCAACGTGATTGCCGTCGAGCGGCAACTGCGGGTGACGCCGGCCGACTTCCGGCTCTGGGTATGCCTGCATGAGGTCACCCACCGGGTGCAGTTCCGGGCCAACCCGTGGCTGGCAGGCTACATGTCCAGCGCGCTGGCGGTCCTGACCGAGGAGAGCGGCGAGGACGTCACCGAGGTGATCAACAGACTGGCGGGATTCGTCCGCGATCGGCGTAACGGCGTTGCCGCCGAACCGAATTCAGCCGGTGTGCTCGGAGTGCTGCGGGCGGTTCAGTCGGAGCCTCAGCAACGCGCCCTCGACCAGTTGTTGGTGCTCGGCACTCTGCTGGAAGGCCATGCCGACCACGTGATGGACGCTGTCGGTCCCGCGGTGGTGCCGTCGGTGGCCACCATCCGACGCCGGTTCGACGAGCGGCGCAGCCGCAAACAGCCTCCGCTGCAACGGTTGCTGCGCGCGCTGCTCGGTATCGACGCGAAGATGAGCCAGTACACCCGCGGAAAGGCGTTCGTCGACCATGTCGTCGAGCGAGTGGGAATGGCCAGGTTCAACGCCATCTGGTCCGGAGCCGAAACCTTGCCGCTGCCAACAGAAATCGAAGAACCGCAGCGATGGATCGACAGGGTGCTCTAGCCACGTTGCGCACTGCGGTGGCGTCATTCGCCCGCCGCTACGCCGCTGCCGATGACCGCTGGTGTGTGGCACTGTCGGGTGGGCCGGACTCGCTGGCGCTCACAGCCGTAGCCGCCGAACTCAAGCCGACGACGGCGCTGATCGTCGACCATCGGTTGCAGCCGGGCTCACAGCGCGTCGCGGCCAGCGCCAGGGATCAGGCGATGACGCTGGGATGCATTGACGCGCATATTCTTTGCGTCGAAGTCGGCACGTCTGGCGGACCTGAGGCCGCCGCACGCTCAGCCCGCTACCTGGCACTGGATGAGGCGCGGGCAGGCGTCCCGGTGCTGCTCGGCCACACGCTTGACGACCAGGCCGAGACGGTGCTGCTCGGCCTCGGCCGCGGTTCGGGCGCCCGCTCGATCGCGGGTATGCGGCCGCACGACCCACCGTGGTACCGCCCGCTGCTGGACGTCCGGCGCACGCTCACACACCAGGCGTGCGACGAGTTGGGTTTGCAACCGTGGCACGACCCGCACAACACCGACCGCCGCTATACCCGCGTCCGGCTGCGAACGGAGGTGCTGCCGCTGCTCGAAGATGTGCTCGGCGGCGGTGTCGCCGAGGCGCTCGCCCGCACGGCCACAGCGCTTCGTGAGGACACCGACACACTCGACGAACTGGCCCAGTCGACTCTGGGAGGCGCCGGTGGGGAAGGGCTCGCGACAGCGCAGTTGGCGGTATTGCCTGACGCGATCCGCCGTCGGGTCATCCGCGGCTGGCTGCTGGCCGGCGGTGCAACCAACCTGACGGACAAACAGATCCGTGCCGTCGACACGTTGATTACCGACTGGCGTGGCCGAGGTGGCGTGGCCGTGGGCTCCCCGCTGCGCAACATGCGGCTGTTCGCGGGGCGACGGGACGGTCTGCTCACCCTGTATCGCGAACCGGTCGAGAGTTAGGACGAGCTCACGTTGGTCGAGGGCGGTCACACATGGCACGCTGTGGACGTGCCCTCCGAGGAGATGTATCCGGGCGACATCAAGTCGGTGTTGCTCTCCGAAGATCAGGTCAAGGCGCGGGTCGCCGAGCTGGGCGCTCAGTTGGGCGCTGATTACCGCGACACGATCGCCGCCACCAACCAGGACCTGTTGTTGGTCACGGTGTTGAAGGGCGCGGTCTTCTTCGTCACCGACCTGGCAAGGGCGATCCCGCTGCCGACGCAGCTCGAGTTCATGGCCGTCAGTTCCTACGGCTCGTCGACGTCGTCGTCGGGCGTGGTGCGCATCCTCAAAGACCTCGACCGCGACATCAACGACCGCGACGTGCTGATCGTCGAGGACATCGTCGACTCGGGCCTGACGCTGTCGTGGCTGCTGCGCAATCTCGCGACCCGGCGCCCGCGGTCGCTGCGGGTGTGCACGTTGATGCGTAAACCCGACGCGGTCCGCGACGACGTCGACATCGCCTACGTCGGCTTCGACATCCCCAACGAGTTCGTCGTCGGCTACGGCCTCGATTACGCCGAGCGCTACCGCGACCTGCCCTACATCGGCACGCTCGATCCCAAGGTCTACGAGGAGTACTGAGCCATTTTTCGCCCAAACCCACAAATGGGCGCAAAAGTGCGAGAAGAAGCCGCCATTTCGTCGATCTCGGCAAGGATGAGGAGATGAGTCGAACCGCCCTGCGCATCTGCCCGTTATGCGAGGCCACCTGCGGCCTGACGCTGACGATCGCCGACGGCCGGGTGACGGGGGCACGCGGCGACCGCGACGACGTCTTCAGCGCCGGGTTCATCTGCCCCAAGGGGGCGAGCTTCGCCGAACTGGACAACGACCCTGACCGGCTGACTCGGCCGTTGGTGCGGCGCGACGGCGTGCTGACCGAGACGACGTGGGACGACGCGTTCGCCGTCGTCGCCCAGCGGCTCGGGGACGTGATCGGCGAGCACGGTGGCCCATCCGTCGGCGTATATCTTGGCAATCCGAGCGCACACACCGTCGCGGGCAGCCTGTACCCGCCGCTGATCATCCGCGGCCTCGGCACTCGTCAGGTGTTCTCCGCCAGCACCCTGGACCAGATGCCGAAGCATGTCGCGCTCGGCTACATGTTCGGCAGCCCGGTGGCATTCACCGTGCCCGACCTGGATCGCACCGATTACCTGGTGATCATCGGCGCCAATCCCCTTGTCTCCAACGGCAGTCTGGCCACTGCGGCCGACTTTCCCGGCAAGCTGAAGGCGCTACGCCAACGCGGCGGCAGGCTAACCGTCATCGATCCCGCCCGCACCCGCACCGCCGAATTCGCCGACCGCCATATCGCTCCACGACCCGGCACCGATGCCGCCCTGCTGCTCGCCGTCGTCAACGTCCTCTTCGAAGAGAGCCTTGTCGCAACAGATCTCGGCGGCATCGCCGAGTTGGTGAACGGCGTCAACGACATCCGAGAGCTCGCCAATGAATTCTCCCCAGAGCGCGTCAGCGAGTATTGCGGTGTCCCCGCTGACGACATTCGTGTGCTGACACGCGAGCTGGCCGCCGCGCCGACCGCCGCGGTGTATGGCCGAATCGGTACGTCGACAGTCGAATTCGGCACTTCAGCCAGTTGGTTGGTCGACGTCATCAACGTGCTCACCGGCAACCTCGACCGCCCCGGCGGAGCAATGTTTCCGCTCGGCGCGACGGCGCCCGCGCCGCGTCCGCCGAAGCCGGGCCGAGGTTTCCGCACGGGTCGCTGGCACAGCCGAGTCTCCGGTCATCCCGAGGCATTGTCCGAAATGCCCGCCGCCGCACTGGCCGAGGAGATCGACACCCCGGGCGACGGCCAAATCAAGGCAATGATCACGATTGCCGGAAACCCCGTGTTGTCTGCGCCCGACGGCAATCGGCTCGACCGCGCGCTCGAGGGCCTCGAGTTCATGGTGAGTGTCGACCCCTACGTCAACGAGACCACCCGCCACGCCGACGTCATCCTCCCGCCGCCGCCGCCGTCGCAGAGCCCGCATTTCGACTTCGCCCTCAACAACCTCGCCGTGCGCAACAACGTCCGCTACTCGCCGCCGGTGTTGCCGCTCGACGGCCGGCCCGACGAGGCCGAAATCCTTTCCCGCATCGCGCTGATCCTCTACGGCGTCGGCGTCGACGGCGATGCGGCCCTGGTCGACGAACAGGTCATCGCGACGACGCTGACGAAGGAATCCGCCGACGATCATTCACCCGTGGCGGGCCGACCCGTAGACGAGTTGATCGCGATGCTGCCCGCCGGCCCCGGCTATGAACGCCGTCTCGACATGATGCTGCGACTCGGCCCGTACGGCGATGCGTTCGGCGCACGGCCCGACGGCCTGACGCTGGCCCGCGTCAAGGCGGCACCGCACGGCATCGACCTCGGGCCGCTGCGGCCGCGGCTGCCCGAAGTACTTCGAACCCCAAGCGGCCGAATCGAACTCGCGCCTGAGCCGTTGATCGCCGACGCCCAGCGGCTGCGTAATTCGCTCGACAAGGGTGCCGGACGATTCGTCTTGATCGGCCGCCGCCACCTGCGGTCGAACAACAGTTGGATGCACAACACGGCCGCGCTGTCCGGCGGAACCAACAAGTGCACGTTGCAGATACACCCGGACGACGCCGCCGAACTCGGACTGTCCGGCACGGCGAAGATCAAGGGCCCCGGCGGCGAATTACTGGCCCCGATCGAGCCGATGCCCGGGATGCGGCGAGGCGTGGTGTCGCTACCGCATGGCTGGGGTCACGACCGCGGCGGCACGGGGCAACGGCTGGCCGCGGGCCAGCCCGGCGTCAATGTCAACCAACTCAACGATGGAGCCTCGCTGGATCCGCTGTCCGGCACGGCCGTGCTGAACGGTATCCCGGTCGATATCGCTCCGGCGGACTAGGTCAGTTCCCAGATCACCGTCACCGAAAAGCCGACGCTCTGCTGGCCGGGCTCCAGCGGGACGGCTTCCATCGCCGCGCGCGGCATCGGGGTCGGGGTCGGCGGGGTGGTGCCCGCGGACTCGGAGATCGAAATGACCTTGCCCAACGTGAGGCCCGCCAGCTGCGCGTACTGCTCGGCGCGGTCCTTCGCGTCGTCGAAGGCGCGGGTGCGCGCGTCCTTCACCAACTGCGAATCGTCGTCGATGGCGTAGCTGACGGAATTGATGCGGGTGGCATCGCCGCCAGTGGTACCGATAAGCCCCAGCGTCTGCGAAGCGTTGGTCAAATTACGGATCTTGACCGTGATCGAATTGCTCGCCCGGTAGGCGATGATCGTCGGATTGTCGCCGCCGCCGTACTGCGGTTGCAGTGTCACGTTGGTCGTGGCGATGTCGTTGCGATCGATGCCGGAGTTCACCAGCGCGTCGATCACCGCCTGCATTCGGTCGCTGGTCTGGTTCATGGCGGCGGTGACGTCGGGTGCGGTTGCCTCGATCGACACGTTCACATTCAAGGTGTCCGGCTTGCCCTGCACCTCACCGGATCCCACGACGGTGACCTGGCGGGTGTTGGGGTCGGCGGTCGGCACCAGGGACGGGCCCGACTTCGACGTGGCGTCGCACGCCGACAAGCCCGCTACGGCTAACCCCGCCGCAACGAAGACGATCAAACGGTTCGCAAGTCTCGCTGTCGCTGCGATCGGCATGCCTGGAACCCTACCGTCATGGCGTCACCAGGATCTTGCAGTGCTCATCGGGGTCAGCGAGGTCGTCGAATGCACCGCCGACGCCGTCGAGACCGACTTCGCCGGTGATCAGCGGCGCGACATCGATGTCGCCCTCGGCAATGGCGCGCAGGGACTCGGCGAACTCCGCTGCGTCGTAGGCATTGACGAACTGAACGTTGATCTCCTTGGCGATGCCGAACAGCGGCAGTATGGGATCCGGCTGCATGCACACACCCGCAACGACCAGTCGGGTACCGATGGGTGCCCGCCGCATCACGTCGTTGACGATTCCCGGAGTGCCGACGGCCTCGAACACGACCGTCGGTTTGACGGTGTCGAACGGCGACGCCTGCGCCGGGTCCAGCACCTGCTGGGCGCCCATCGTCGACGCCAACTCGCGACGCTTGTGTGAATAATCCGCCGCCGCAATGCTTTCCACGCCGTTGCGGCGAAGTGCGGCGACGATCGCGAGGCCGATGGGCCCGCATCCGATCACCAGGGCGGTGTCGCGGGGCCCGACGGACGACTTGTTGACCGCGTGCAGGCCGACCGCCATCGGCTCGGTCAGCGACGCGTAACGCGGGTCGAGGCCGTTGGGAACGGGCAGCAGCAGCGGGGCGGACAACAGCATCCGTTCCGCGAAGCCGCCGAGTGTGGTGTTGCTTGTCAGGATTGGCTCAAAGCTCTTCGGCGA
>LZSH01000330.1 GCA_001665255.1 Mycobacteriaceae bacterium 1482268.1
CGCCGAGGGCCTTGCCAAGGAGGTAGATGTCCGGCACCACGCCCCAGTGGTCGCAGGCGAATGTGCGGCCGGTGCGCGCGAGGCCGGACTGGATCTCGTCGGCGATCATCAAGACGTTGCGCTCGGTGCATGCCGCGCGCACGCGGGGGAGATAGCCGCTGGGCGGGACGATGATGCCCGCCTCGCCCTGAATGGGCTCGACCAGCACCGCGACGGTGTCATCGTCGATCGCAGCTGCCAATGCCTCGGCCTGGGGATCTTCGGGACCGAACGGAACCAAGCGGAATCCCGGAGTGTAGGGGCCGAAGCCGCGCCGCGCCGCGTCGTCGTCGGAGAAGCTGATGATGGTCGTGGTGCGACCGTGAAAGTTGTTGTGCGCCACGATGATGTTGCTCTGCCCTGCCGGCACGCGCTTGACATCGGTACCCCATTTGCGGGCCACCTTGATGCCGCTTTCGACGGCCTCGGCGCCGCTGTTCATCGGTAGCACCATGTCCTTGCCGCACAGCCCGGCCAGCGACCGGCAGAACGGGCCGAGCCGGTCGGCGTGAAAGGCCCGGCTGACGAGCGTCACGTTGTCGAGCTGGGCGTGCGCCGTCGCGATGATCTCGGGATTGCGGTGCCCGAAGTTCACGGCCGAATAGGCGGCCAGGCAATCCAGGTATCGCCTGCCTTCGACGTCGGTGATCCAGGCGCCTTCGGCGCTGGCCGCGACGACGGGAAGCGGGGAGTAGTTGTGTGCGACGTAGCGATCCTCGACGGCGATCGCGTCGGTGGTCGGCGTCATCGAATCCAGGATTGTCATGATCAAACGATATGAGCCGCAGATTGCGCAATCAATCGTCGATCATTGCGTGTCTACCGGCGATCTATTGTGTGAAAATCCCTAAGGCAACGTTCTATTGTGCGAGGTGATCATGGAGCGGCTGGATCAGACCGACGAGCTCATTCTGGCCGAGCTGACGCAGGATGCCCGCGCGACGTACGCCGAGATCGGACAACGCGTGAACCTGTCCGCTCCCGCCGTGAAGCGACGGGTTGACCGGATGCTCGACAGCGGGGTCATCCGCGGGTTCACTACAGTCGTCGACCGAAATGCGTTGGGCTGGAACACCGAAGCGTATGTCCAGGTGTTCCGTCATGGCACGATCTCGCCTGACGAGCTGCGAAAGGCATGGGTCGACATTCCCGAGGTGCTCAGCGCCGCGACGGTGACGGGCACGGCCGACGCGATCCTGCATGTGCTTGCCCGGGACATGCGCCATCTGGAACAGGCGCTGGAACGCATTCGCTCGGCCGCTGAAGTGGAACGCAGCGAGAGCATCGTGGTGCTGACCAACGTCATCGACCGGATGCGCGGGTAGCCGAACGGCAGGGTGGCGGACATATCGCTGAGGCGATCGTGTAGAAACCCCACGTGGGCACATCTGCAGGCATTGTCATCGTCGGAGGTGGGCTGGCCGCAGCGCGGACCGCCGAACAACTGCGTCGATCGGAATATGGCGGCGCCGTCACGATCGTCAGCGACGAAGACCATCTGCCCTATGACCGTCCGCCGCTGTCGAAGGAAGTGCTGCGCGCCGAGGTCGACGACGTCACGCTCAAGCCCGCAGAGTTCTACGAGGAGAACGACATCACCGTGCGGCTCGGCAACGGCGCGCGATCGGTGGATGCCACCGCGCAGACGGTGACGCTGGCCGACGGCAGCGAGCTGGCATACGACGAGCTGATCATCGCGACGGGGCTTATTCCCAGGACCATCCCGTCATTTCCGGACCTCGAGGGTATCCGGGTGCTCCGCTCACTCGACGAAAGCATTGCGCTGCGCGAGCGCGCGGGTTCTGCTCGCAACGTGGTCGTGGTCGGCGCGGGTTTCATCGGCTGCGAAGTGGCCGCAAGCCTGCGCGGCATGGGCGTGAGAGTTGTTCTGGTGGAGCCGCAACCGACCCCGCTGGCGTCGGTGCTCGGCGAGCAGATCGGCGCATTGGTGACTCGATTGCATCAGGCTGAAGGCGTCGACGTGCGCTGCGGTGTCGGAGTCGACGAGGTGCGCGGCACCGACCGCGTGGAGAAGGTCGTGCTGTCGGACGGCAGCGAGTTCGACGCCGATCTGGTGGTTGTCGGTATCGGCTCCAGGCCGGCCACCGACTGGCTCGACGGCAGCGGCATCGCGTTGGACAACGGCGTGGTCTGTGACGACGTCGGCCGTACCTCGGCGCCGCACGTGTGGGCTATTGGTGATGTTGCCTCCTGGCGCCATCCAGTGGGACATCAAGTCCGCGTTGAACATTGGAGCAACGTCGCCGACCAGGCGCGGGTCATGGTGCCCGCGCTGCTGGGCAAGGAGATCCCGGCGACGGTGACGGTGCCCTACTTCTGGAGCGACCAGTACGACGTGAAAATCCAGTGCCTCGGCGAACCGCAGGCCGACGACACCGTGCACGTCGTCGAGGACGACGGCCGCAAGTTTCTGGCGTTCTACGAGCGGGACGGCGTGGTCGCCGGCGTCGTCGGCGGAGGGATGCCGGGCAAGGTGATGAAGGTGCGGACCAAGATCGCCAACGGTGCGCCCATCGCCGACGTCCTCCCGTCTTGAAACCGCCGCTCAGTGCTCGCCTAGATAGAAACGGCTGCCCTGGTCGTCGGTGCATTGCGCGGACTTGCCGTAGGGCTGTTGCGACGGTTCATCGATGACGGTGCCGCCTGCCTGGCGTACCCGGGCGACC
>LZSH01000331.1 GCA_001665255.1 Mycobacteriaceae bacterium 1482268.1
TCCGCGACCGGATCCTGCCGAGAATCACCGCAACGATCGGCGGCTGGCTACAGGGCCAGATAGACGCCGGGCATTGCCCCGACCTCCCCCTGTCGCTGTTGGTGCCGCTGCTGATCTCCCCGATCAGCGTGCACCTGTTGGCTCGTCCCCGGCTGGTTGCCGCTGGGCATCCCGTGCCCGAACGGCAGGTCGTCATCGATGCGATGACGGCGGCGTTCTGCGGCGCCGTCGGAACTCCACGTGCAAGGAGGCTGTCATGAGATCAGTGGTGATCACTGGTGCGTCGAGCGGAATCGGTCGCGCGACTGCGCTTACGCTAGACCGTCGTGGGTTTCGTGTCTTTGCCGGGGTGCGCACCGACGTCGACGGTGGCGCGCTGCAGCAGGCGGCGTCGGCGGCGCTGACGCCTGTGTTCATCGATGTGACCGACGAAGCGTCGATAGCCGCGATGACAAAGCTGGTGGCCGAAGACGTCGGTAACGCAGGGCTGGCTGGGCTGGTCAACAACGCCGGAACGACGCTGCCCTGCCCGGTTCAGTACCTTCCGCTGCAAGCCTTCCGGCGGCAACTCGAGGTGAATCTGGTTGGACCGCTCGCGGTTACGCAGGCACTGTTGCCCCTGCTTCTACGCGGCCACGGCCGGATAGTCAACGTCACGTCAGCTGCGGGCAAGCTCGGGGTCCCGCTGATGGCGCCCTACGTCGCTGCCAAGCATGGCCTGGAGGGGCTGACCGATGTGCTGCGACTTGAGTTGGGCCCGTTGGGTATTCATGTCGCAGCGATCGAGCCCGGCTTCGTCGCGACCGCGATGGGCGGCAAATTGAAACGCGATGTTGACGAAACCATAGGGTCGCTGCCCGACCAAGGCCGGACCCGTTACGGCGGGCAATTGACTGCGCTGGCCGAATCGATCAGCACGCACGCCGCGCAAGGCTCTGACCCGGGCGTCGTCGCCGACGGGGTCGTGCATGCGCTTACCAGTGCCAAGCCTCGCACGCGTTATCCCGTTGGCGCAGGGGCGAAGCGGCTGCTGACGATGCGCCGCCTGGTCTCCGACCGCCGTTTCGACAGGATCATCCTTCGGGCCGCCGGCTTGCACCGCTGATGGATACCGGGTTGCATTACGAGGTCCGCGGCACCGGTCAGGTCGGTCAGGACACCGCAGGGCTCGTGCACGCCATGTTCACCGGCCTGTTGTTCCAGTCCCTGATCGACCCGGAACTCGCCATCACCGGCAAGCGACGGGAACGGGCCTTGATGCGCCTTCGGTCCGTGTTACCTCGCGAAGACTGACGCACTTCCAGGCGATGAGTTTCGCCATGGTCGCCGGTCTGTATCTCCAACACGCCGTCAACGCGAGGAGAGCCTTATGACCGTCACCTACACCTTCGACGTCTTCTCCAGCCTCGACGGTTTCGGCGGCGTCAGCGGCGGCGACTGGGGCGGCTACTGGGGCAAGCAAGGCCCCGAACTGCTCGAGCGCCGTCTCGCCCTCTACGACCAGAAGCAGCGAATGGTATTCGGCGCCAACACCTATCGGGTATTCGCACAAATGCTGGCCGAGAGCACCGAGGAGTCTGAGGTGCGCGACCCGTGGGTCACTCGGATGAGGCACCTGCCGGCGACCGTGGTGTCGACCACTCTGGCCGCACCTCTCGACTGGCCTGACGCAACCGTCGTGAGCGGGGACGCAGTCGACGTCGTCGCCCGCCTCAAGGAGGAGTCCGAGGTGCCGTTGCGCTCGCACGGAAGCCTGTCGATGAACCGAGCACTGATGGCCGCCGGCCTCGTCGACCGCCTTCAGGTGACTATCTTCCCCGTGATCACCGGTCAGACCGGTGACGATCCGATCTTCCAGGGTGCGGCCGATTTCGACCTGGAGCTGATCGAGAGCCGAACGCTCGACGGCAATATCCAAGAGCTCGTCTACCGGCCCACCCTGCACTGAGGCCATCATGGTCCTGCCCGAGCGCTGAGGGGCGACCGGGATTTCGACACAATCGGGCCTCATCCGTCCCGGTGGCTGACATTATTCAGCGATGGGCGATCTTGGTGTGCTCGGCGATTGGCTTCTGTTGGCCATCGTTGTCGTCGTTGCGGTTCTGGCGGCGGTTGGGGCCGTGTGGCTGTCGGGTCGCGTCCTTCCTGCCGACACGGGCCCGGAGCACAACTCGACGCTGTCGCCGTTTCTGACGGTCGTCGGTCGTTTTCGGTGCGCTGCTTGGCTTCACCGTTGTCGTCGGATGGCAGCAATTCCTCTCAGCCGAGGTGAACGTTTCCAACGAGGCATCGACGTTGACGACGCTGTACCGCCAGACCATCGCCATGCCACAACCCGAATAATCGCAGCTGCGTCAACAGCTGCGCAGGTACGCAGAAGCGACGCAAGGTCCCGAATGGGGCAAGCAGGAATTCGGCCATATCCACAACGAGGGGCGCGCCGCGATCGCCGACATGTACCGCATACTCGGCCGAGAACAATCCAATGAGGCGACAAGCGCGATCAACTCGGCTTTCCTCGGCGAACTCATCACGCTGACCTCCGATCGCAGTACACGGATCCTCGACTCCAAGGCGCGAATACCCCCGTTTCTGTGGTGTTCCTTGATTTTCGGTGGACTGCTGCTGATCACGCTTACCAGCTTCATGCGGCTGAGGAACAATCGCGCACACGTGATTCTGGTGAGCATTGTGACCATTCTGCTCAGCTTTCTGCTGTA
>LZSH01000332.1 GCA_001665255.1 Mycobacteriaceae bacterium 1482268.1
GGCCGACGAGTTCGTCGACGAGCGCGACGCCCGTTTTGTCAACGACCGCGTGCACGCCAACATCCAGCGCGACGGGACTTTCTCGGTGGTGCCACAGATGAAGGGCGGTGTCACCAACCCGTGGCAGCTGCGGCGGATCGCCGAAGTCGCCGAGAAATACGCGATCCCGATGATCAAGCTGACCGGCGGACAACGCATCGATTTGCTTGGTGTGCGTAAGGAGGACCTGCCCGCGGTATGGGCGGATCTCGACATGCCGTCGGGATACGCCTACGGCAAGAGCTTCCGGACAGTGAAAACGTGTGTCGGCAGCGACTTCTGCCGCTACGGCCTGGGCGACTCAACCGCGCTGGGCATCGCCATCGAAGAGCGCTATCAAGGGCTGGCCAGCCCGGCGAAGATGAAGCTGGCGGTGACCGGCTGTCCCCGCAACTGTGCCGAGGCGTTGTGCAAGGATCTCGGCGTCGTCGCCGTGGGAGACGGGCGCTGGGAGATCTATGTCGGCGGCGCCGCGGGCGCCCATATCCGCAAGGGCGATCTTCTCGCCACTGTCGACGATCCCGACACCGTCATCACCCTGACCGGACGGTTCCTGCAGTACTACCGGGAGAACGCCAACTGGCTGGAGCGCACGTACTCGTTCGTCCCCCGCGTCGGAATCGACAAGATCCGGGCCGTCGTCGTCGATGATGTCGACGGGATCGCCGACACGCTCGACGCGAACATGCAGAAGTCCATTGACGCGTACCGCGATCCATGGCGGGATGGTCGAAACCCCGTGACGGAAGGGCAGTTCCGGCCATCGCTGCCGCTTCTGCCGCTCCCCCGGGTTCCAGTGCGATGACGGACGTGACCGTCGGCTCGGTCGAGCAGATCCCAATCGGCGAAGGACGGACGTTCGCCGTCGACGGCTCGCAGATCGCGGTGTTCCGGTTGCGCGACGGAACGCTGCGCGCGATAGATGCGGTGTGCCCCCACCGAGGCGGCCCGCTGGCCGACGGGCTGGCCGACGACACAGTGGTCGTGTGTCCATTGCACGGCCACACTTTCGACTTGTGCAGCGGAGCCGAAGCCGCCGGTGGCGAACTGTCGGTGCGCAGCTACCCGGTGCGCGTCAGTGACGGGCAGATCCGCATCTCGGTGCACCCGGGTTAGAGCGTCCATCGGAACTGCGCTCATGGCGGAAAAGTGCGAGAAGCGACCGCCGTGGCGGCAGTCTCAACGCTCAGACGTGCCGTGCGACCTCCTGGGCCAGCGCGACACGTGAGGTGATCCCGAGCTTGGCGTAAACATGCGTCAAATGCGTCTGTACGGTGCGGTGCGACATGAACAAGCGCGCCGCAATGTCCTTGTTGCCCAACCCTTCGAGGACCAGGCGGACGACGTCAAGCTCGGTTGGCGTCAGCGAATCCCAGCCCGTCGACGGCCTTCTGCGTTCCCCTCGGCCGCGCATTGCATAGGCGATCGCTTCATCACGCGACAGCGATGCGCCTTCAGCCTTGGCGGCGTTGAAGTCGTCCTCACCCAACGCTTCGCGAACCGCAGACACGGCAGCGGCATACGCGGGCTCGTAAATGGCGAACCGCACAGTCCCGCCCTGTTGCTGCCGAATCGCTTCTGCCGCTCCCGCCAGCCGGGCTGCTTCCCGGTGACTTCCTGTGGCGCAAGCCACTTCGGTGAGGATCTCCACCGCATCGGGTGCGACTTGGAAGGCGTCGACCTCGCGGGC
>LZSH01000333.1 GCA_001665255.1 Mycobacteriaceae bacterium 1482268.1
TTGGTCGAGGTCAATTCGGGTAAGCCCATCGGTCCGCGGGCGTGCAGCTTCTGGGTCGAGATGCCGATCTCGGCGCCGAAGCCGAACTGCTCACCGTCGGTGAAGGCGGTCGACGCGTTGACCATGACGGCTGCTGCATCCACTCTTTCGGTGAACCGTTGTGCCGCAGCGAGATCCGTCGCGACGATGGCCTCGGTGTGCCCGCTGCCGTAGTCGTTGACGTGAGTGATCGCGGCGTCTAGGCCGTCGACCACTGCCAGCGCGATGTCCATCGACAGGAACTCGGCGCGCAGTTCGTCCTCGGAAGGTTCGGCGTGCACCGTCACGCCGGCATCCTGAAGCGCGCGGGTCAGCCGCGGCACGGCGCGCTCGGCGATGGCCGCGTCGATCAGCACCGACTCGGCCGCGTTGCAGACACTGGGCCGTCGCGTCTTGGCGTTGAGCAGGATACGCTCGGCCACATCCAGGTCGGCCGACTCGTGAACGTAGACATGGCAATTGCCGACGCCGGTTTCGATGGTAGGCACCTGCGCGTCGCGAACCACCGCGTCGATCAGGCCCGCACCGCCGCGCGGAATGACGAGATCGACGAGGCCGCGGGCCTGAATCAAATGGGTGACACTCGCGCGGTCCTCGCTGGGCAGCAGTTGCACGGCGTCGGGATTGCGGTTCTCGATCTGCAGC
>LZSH01000334.1 GCA_001665255.1 Mycobacteriaceae bacterium 1482268.1
CAGCCGCGCGCATGGCCAGGATCCTGGCCATGCGCCGTCGGATCCCCAAGCCGCTCACGGGCATTGGCGGCCCGCGCCAATTCTGTGCCGTCGGCTCCGAAGACCACCGCGCCGATCGGCACGTCGCGGGGACCAGCGCTGCCCGCAGCGTCGAGTGCCGCGCGGACGAGGTCCTCGTCAGTCACCGATCGAGACGGTCGAGCACCGCTGACAGTTCCTCGGCGAAACCCATCTCGCGCGCGATGCGACCCAGCTGTTCGTCGGCGTAGAGGTCGTATTCGCCGATGATGACACCGAGGACAGCCTCAGGCAGGCCCACGTCGGCCAGCACGCCCAGGTCGCCTTCTTCGAACGGGTCAGCGTCGTCGAGGTCATCCGGCTCGATGTCGGCATCCAGCTTCTCGAGCACCTCGGCAGCGATGTCGTAATCAAGCGCCGCGGTGGCATCCGACAACAGCAGCCGGGTGCCTGCGGGCGCGGGCCGCCAATGCCCGTGAGCGGCTTGGGGATCCGACGGCGCATGCCGAGATCCTGGCCATGCGCGCGGCTG
>LZSH01000335.1 GCA_001665255.1 Mycobacteriaceae bacterium 1482268.1
CCAGGGCCTGGGGATGCCGTGGAAACATCCGGTGATCTTCGGGAACTGGGCGCTTCCGCAGGAGTACATGGCGATCGGCACGGAGGTCGGCAAGCTCGTCGGTGACGCGACTGTGAAGGCGCCGCCCGAGATCGGCACGGTGGCCTACGCCTGCGACTGCAACGTGGTCGATGTGTTCTCCGACCCGGGCATCACCCTGGAGTCGATCGACAAGCGGATCCGCGAAGCCGGCCCGGTGACCCGGTACCTGCTCGAGCTGAATTTCCGCCACCTCGACCGCACACAGCAGCCGCGGCAACCCCAGTACCGACTGGGCTGGACACATGATGGGTATCCGCCGGGCCTCCCGGCGTGGCACACCGACTCACCGTGGACGTCGGCCGCGACCCTGTTTTTGGAACCGGTCGGCGACTGAGCGCGCAAGCGGTGGCGGCCCGTCCGATTGGAGCTTCGATCAGACGGGTCAGCTTTGGGGACTCAGTCATTACGTGCCCGCACGGCGCGTCTAGTGATGGGACCGCTGATCCGCTGATCGTTCACCAGCCACGGGGAACGTAGACCCACCCTTTTCGCAACTTTCCTTTCGGGTTCTCAAAGACCACGCCACTTACGACGCGATCGCCGCTGTGCACGGCCGCAAGTGAAATCGAGCCGGTCGAGTCGCCTGCAGCAACTTCGGTGCCGGCCCGTCGCGCGCTGCGGGCACCCTCGATCTTGCTTTGCTCCGCCGTCTTGACGGCAAATGCGCGAGTGCCACCATGGTCTTCGACGATCTCCCCCGAAACCAGCAAGTCCTTGCCGCGGTCGACGATCGTCCCCAGCTTTCCGATGGGGCGCGAGCCGATGTGTTCGTTGACCTGGAAACGGAAAAATAGTTTGCCGGGGCGCCCCGGCAGTTGCAGCTCGAATGGCACACCCGCGACCACGGTCACACACGCGGCGGCCCGCTCCGGATTATGCCGACGAAAGGCCATCGCAACGGCCCCGACGATCACAAAGACGAGCAGTACGGCGAGCCCGACAGATCCGATGACGATCACGAAGTGCGACATGCACGCAAATTATCAGCGGCGAAGCGCGAGCGTTCCCGACCGACGCGAGAAGAATGACGAAGACAGCCGCGGTGGCGGAGGTGTCTGGATTCATGACATAGGTGACAGATGAGTCGGGTCATAGGTGACACCTGCGATGGGCCTCGATGAGTCGCGTCATCGGTGACAGTCGTGGTTCATGTCGAAGGCCCGTGTTGTCGTTCTCGAAGTCACCAGCGGTCACCTCACC
>LZSH01000336.1 GCA_001665255.1 Mycobacteriaceae bacterium 1482268.1
TGATGTCGGCATGATGGGCGATCCGGTAGCCGATGTCGTGACCGAACGCCTTCAGCGTCGCATCGACGACCTCGGCGGTGCCGGGCGGCCCGATGATCGGCAGGGGCGCCGGGTCCGGGTCGAAGGTCGTCACCCAGCGCGTGATGATCAGGTCGCCGAGGTCGGCGATGTGATCGCTGTGCAGGTGAGTGAGCAACAGCGCCGACAACGCATTGGCACCGGAACCGACCGCGGCCAACCGCTGCTGCACACCGCGCCCGCAGTCGACGAGGAAGGTCTCGCCGGCTGCCCGCACGAGCGTCGACGGACCGGCCCGATTCGGGTCGGGAATCGGACTGCCGGTGCCGAGCAGAATGACCTCGATCATGAGTCATGCCTACCGCGCCGCCCGCGGCCGGACAGCCGTATCGCGAAAACGTGGCCCACGCGCGACTATTCGCGGCCGGCGGATACCCAGCTCATGTCGCGGAATCTGTTCCCTGACACCACATCTGCGGCGCCGTTCAGCGCGGTCAGCTGATCGTCGGTCAGCGTGACCGACAGGGAGCCCAGATTCTCCTCAACCCGTGCGGCCCGCCGAGTGCCCGGGATCGGCACCGACACCACACCGAGCGCTTCGGCGCGGTAACGCAACCAGGCCAGCGCGACCTGCGCCGGCGTCGCGCCGACCGCGTCGCCGATCGACGACACGATGTCGACCACCGCGAGGTTCGCATCCAACGCACCTTCGGCGAACCGCGGCATCGTCGTGCGGAAGTCGTTGGTCGACGACAGGTCGGCGGCCGACCGCACGGTCCCAGTCAGGAAGCCGCGGCCAAGCGGCGAATACGGGACGAAGCCCACGCCCAGCTCGGCTGCCGCGGGAACGACGTTGCGCTCGACGTCGCGGCTCCAGATCGACCATTCGCTCTGCACCGCGGCGATCGGGTGCACCGCGACCGCGGCGCGCAACTCGTCGGCCGTCACTTCCGACAGACCGAGATGGCGCACTTTGCCCGCGGCCACCAGCTCGGCCATCGCGCCAACGGTTTCCTCGATCGGCACCGACGGATCGCGGCGGTGCATGTAGTAGAGGTCGACGACATCGGTGTTCAACCGCGACAGGCTTTCGTCGATGCACTTGTGCACGTATGCCGCGTCGCCGTGCGCCACCAGGGTTCCCACCGCGCGGTCGGCGGGGTTGCTCGCAATGCCGAACTTGGTGGCGAGCGTGACTTCGTCGCGACGGTCTTTGAGCAGGTCGGCGATCAGCCGCTCGTTGTTGCCGCCGCCATACACGTTTGCGGTGTCGATGAACGTCACGCCGAGGTCGACGCAGCGGTGCAAGGTGGCCAGCGATTCGGTGTCGTCCACCTCGCCGTACACCGGTGTCAACGCCATCGCTCCGAAACCGATTGCACTGACCGTCAATTCGTCGCCGAGAGTAACTGAGGGAACGTCAGAAGCGTGGTTCGTCATGGTTTCATTCCTTGGATCGACTGTCCTTCCACGTTCCTCCAACCGAAACCGTCGCGTGGCTGTTCCGGCGAAGGTGCTTTCCCCCCGACCAAGTTCGACCTAACCTGATGTGACACCGGTCACGATGGAGGCGACGATGCGAATCGCGGACGTTTTGAGGACCAAGGGGAGCGCTGTTGCGACTATCACCCCCGAGACCTCGGTCTCCGGGCTGCTGAACGAACTTTCTTTGCACAACATCGGCGCCATGGTCGTCGTATCGACCGACGGAGTGGTGGGCATCGTCTCCGAGCGAGATGTGGTGCGCAAACTGCACGAGCACGGCGGCGACCTCTTGAAGAGGCCGGTGTCGGAAATCATGACGACGATGGTGGCGACCTGTACGCCGGCCGACACCGTTGATCATCTCACCGCGCTGATGACCAACAAGCGGGTGCGCCACATTCCGGTGATCGAGAACAACCGCCTGGTCGGCATCGTCAGCATCGGCGACGTCGTCAAGCAGCGGATGGAAGAACTCGAGGCCGAGCAGCGGGCACTACAGGACTACATCACCCGTGGTTGAGATCGAACTGCGGCCCACTCGGCGAGCCGATGTTCGTGCGCTGTCCGCGGTGCTCGCCCGCGCGTTCTATGACGACCCGGTGATGCTGTTCATGCAGCCCGACGACAACGCCAGGGCGAAGGCGCTCCCGGCCATGTTCGCCGCGTTCACCACACACCATTTCCTGTCGCGCGGCGGTTCGGAAGTTGCCAGCCGCGACGGGGTCATCGGAGCAGCCACGCTGTGGGACCCGCCCGGACTGCGTAAGTCGTCGCGCTGGGAAACGCTGCGCATGTTCCCGACGTTCGTGCGGCACTTCCGCTCACGCGCCGAACAGTCCGAGGCCGTCACCCGGACGATGGAGGAAGCCCACCCGGAGGAGCCGCACTGGTATCTGATGGTCATCGGCAGCGATCCGTCGGTGCGAGGCGCCGGCTTCGGGCAGGCGTTGATGCATTCGCGTCTGGATCGGTGCGACAGCGAGCGCGCGCCCGCGTATCTGGAAGCCACCAAGGAAGAACTGATCCCGTACTACAGCCGGTTCGGGTTCGAACAGATCGGCGAGATACAGGTACCCGACGGCCCGAAGATGTGGCCGATGTGGCGGCAGCCGCGGTAAATCAGCTCCACGAGTAGTCGCGGCGCAGCCTCGCGGCGACGATCTCGAAGGTCTCGCGCTCCAGGATCGCGCCCTCGCGCCGGATGCCTTCCTCGGGCACGTCCAGCACGCGGTCCAGCCGGACCCAGCTCGGTCGGCCCTCGTAGTCCCATGGACCCGAACCGATGCCCACCCAGTCGTGATCGCTTTGATGGCGCTCCTGGCTGGACAGCATCAAGCCCAGCAGGGTGTTCCGGTCGCGACCCACCACCAGCACCGGCCGGTCTTTACCTTGCGACGGGTCGTCCTCGTAGACCACCCACGTCCACACCACCTCGCCGGGATCCGCGCGGCCGTCGAGAGCAGGCGCGTACACCAGCTTGCGGGCCCGGTGCGCAGTCGGAACGCTGTTCTTGGTGACAGGACGGCCCGCCGTGATCGCCGGCCGTGACTCGTCTGCGGCGACGCCTGCGAGGGCTTCGATGCCCGCCTTGATGCCCTGCTGAATGCCGCGGGGCAATGTTTCGGGTCGCTGGAGCTGGCGGATGAACTTCGGCGCCTCGTTGAACACGATGTTTCGTGCGGCCGTCCCCGCCAACCGCTGGAAGGTCTTCCACTGCGAGGCCATGTTCGCAGCATATGTGAAGTGCGAGGTGCGCGATTGTGTCGCGACGGCCGTGGCTCGATACCCTGGGAGCCGATAGCACGCCCGCTATCGGACGCCTGACCAGGAGATTCCCATAAGCAGTTTCGCCGACCAGACCTTCACCGCGCCGGCGCAGATTCGGAACTTCTGCATCATCGCCCACATCGACCACGGCAAGTCGACGCTGGCCGACCGAATGCTGCAGCTCACCGGTGTGGTTGACGACCGCAGCATGCGCGCCCAGTACCTCGACCGGATGGACATCGAGCGGGAACGCGGCATCACGATAAAGGCGCAGAACGTCCGGTTGCCGTGGAGCGTCACCGACGACAGCGGCGTCGAAAAAGACTTTGTGCTCCACCTGATCGACACACCGGGGCACGTCGACTTCACCTATGAGGTGTCACGCGCACTCGAGGCGTGCGAAGGCGCGGTGCTGCTGGTCGACGCGGCGCAGGGGATCGAGGCGCAGACGCTGGCGAACCTGTACCTGGCGCTCGATCGTGATCTGCACATCATCCCGGTACTGAACAAGATCGATCTGCCCGCGGCCGACCCGGACCGCTACGCCGCCGAACTCGCCCACATCATCGGCTGCGAGCCGTCCGATGTGTTGCGGGTGTCCGGCAAGACCGGCGACGGCGTCGCTGATCTGCTGGACCACGTGGTGCGCGAAGTGCCGCCGCCGCAGGGCGACGCCGATGCGCCGACCCGCGCGATGATCTTCGACTCCGTCTACGACATCTACCGCGGCGTGGTCACCTACGTCCGCGTCGTCGACGGCAAGATCCTGCCGCGCGAACGCATCAAGATGATGTCCACTGGCGCCACTCACGAACTGCTCGAGGTCGGCATCGTCTCGCCGGAGCCGAAGCCCGCCGCCGGGCTCGGCGTCGGCGAAGTGGGTTACCTCATCACCGGCGTGAAGGACGTCCGCCAGTCCAAGGTCGGCGACACCGTGACGACGGCGCGCAACGGCGCCACCGAGGCGCTCACCGGGTACCGCGAGCCCAAACCGATGGTGTATTCGGGCCTGTATCCCGTTGACGGGTCGGACTATCCGAACCTGCGCGACGCGCTGGACAAACTTCAGCTCAACGATGCGGCGCTGACCTATGAGCCCGAGACCTCGGTTGCGCTCGGATTCGGTTTCCGCAGTGGCTTTCTCGGGCTGCTGCACATGGAGATCACGCGCGAACGGCTGGAACGCGAATTCGACCTCGATCTGATCTCGACATCGCCGAACGTCGTGTACCGGGTGGTCAAAGACGATGGGTCCGAGATCACGGTGACCAACCCGTCGGACTGGCCGGAAGGCAAGGTGCGCACGGTGTTCGAGCCGGTGGTCAAGACGACGATCATCGCGCCAAGCGAGTTCATCGGCACCATCATGGAACTGTGCCAGTCCCGCCGCGGCGAGCTGGGGGGAATGGATTACCTGTCGCCGGAGCGCGTCGAGCTGCGCTACACGATGCCGCTGGGCGAAATCATTTTCGACTTCTTCGACTCGCTGAAGTCGCGCACCCGCGGCTACGCCAGCCTTGACTACGAGGAGGCCGGCGAACAGGAGGCCGATCTCGTCAAGGTCGACATCCTCCTTCAGGGTGAGGCTGTCGACGCGTTCAGCGCGATCGTGCACAAGGACTCGGCATCCGCGTACGGCAACAAGATGACGACGAAGCTCAAGGAGCTCATTCCGCGTCAGCAGTTCGAGGTGCCGGTACAGGCCGCGATCGGCTCGAAAATCATTGCCCGCGAGAATATTCGCGCCATCCGCAAGGACGTGTTGTCGAAGTGCTACGGCGGCGACATCACGCGCAAGCGCAAACTGCTGGAGAAGCAGAAGGAAGGCAAGAAGCGGATGAAGACCATCGGCAGGGTCGACGTTCCGCAGGAGGCCTTCGTCGCCGCCCTGTCGACCGACGCCGCGGGTGACAAGCCGAAGAAATGACGCTCCGGGCCCTGCTCGTCGGTCTTGTTGCCGCCATGGCGCTATCCGGATGTGTGAGTACGGTTTCCGGGGCCGCGGTGCGCAATGCCAGAACGGTGCCGTCGGACGTACCGCGACTGGACGAAGCGGCCCTGAACAGGGTGGTTCTGCCCGTCGACGAGATCAACGACGTCATGGGCACCACCGGCCTCGCGGTTACGAGCGACATCGCTGACATGACCGACTCCGCGGGTAAGGTGTCCGATCCGGACTGTCTCGGTGCGATGTTCGGTGCCGAGGAGGCCGTCTACAAGGACAGCGGGTGGACGGCCGTGCGTGACGTCGTGGCGCGCGAACCTGAAGAGGACAACGAACATTGGGTCGAGCAGACCGTGGTGCTCTATCCGGACTCGGGAACCGCCGACCGGTTTCTCGCGAGATCACAGTCGATCTGGAGTACCTGTGCGCAGTCTTCGCTCGCGGTGGAGAGCGAGGGCACCAGCTCGCTGTGGGAATTCGGCGAGCCATCCTTAGGCGATGGATTGATCGTCCAGATGGCAAAGCAGGAAGATGCCGACGGCTGGGAGTGCCAGCACGCGCTCGCGGCGGCCTCCAATATGACCGCCGAGACATGGGCATGCGGATACAGCATCACCGATCAGGCGGCGACGATGGCGATCGACATCGTCAACAGGGCAGCCGATATGTAGCCAGACCTGCCAGATAATTTGTGTCGTACCCTTATGGCAATATCGAACATATGTTCGAGAGCGTCGATGACGCGGGGCTCGTGGCGACCATCGAGGAAGCCACCCGCGCTGAGAACGCCGCCGCGGCGTTGCGGTCTCGCGCCATCGGCGCGCTATTGCAGCGCCGCCTGCTTGATCCCGACGCCGATGAGCGGGCGTTGTGGACGTGTGACGGGTTCGACTCCACCGCCGCCGAGGTCGCCGCGGCGATGAACATCTCCCACGGCAAGGCCTGCGGCCAGCTGCGCATCGCCGAGTACCTCCGCGACCACCTGCCCAAAGTCGCCGCGCTGTTCGCCCGAGGCGAACTGAGCGCGCGGGTGGTCTCGACGATCACGTGGCGCACCCGGTTGATCGTCGAGGACACCGTGTGGACGCACATCGATGAGGAACTGTCCCGGCGCGCCCAGACGTGGGGGCCGATGGCCGACGACCGGCTGAGCTCGGCACTGGACGCGGTGATTTATCAGTTTGATCCTGCCGCCGTCATCGCGGTCAAAGAGCGCGGCCGTGTCCGCGATGTCACCGTCGGCACCCGCGAAGACGAGGCCGGGACCGTGTCGATGTTCGGGCGGTTGATGGCCACTGACGGGGCTCTGCTGGAAAAGAAGATCGCCGCGATCGCGGCTACGGTGTGCGCGGATGATCCCCGCAGCCCCGGGGAGCGCCGCTCGGATGCTCTCGCCGCCCTGGCCGACCTCAACGATCACCTGACGTGCCGTTGCGCCAACCCGGACTGCCCGGTCAAAGACCAACCCGCCCAAACATCGTCAGTGGTGATCTCGGTGATCGCCGACCAGCCCGCGATAACCGGCGCCCGTACCGACAGCAACAGCGGTGGTGCTGCGGTGATCGTGGACAGCAAGACACCGGTGCCCACCCCACTGTTGAGTGATCTGCTGGCAAAAGGCGCGACAGTCAAACCCCTTGTCCCGCCTTGCGATGAGAATCCAGAGCCGCGTTACCGGCCGTCGGCCAAGTTGGCTGCGTTCGTTCGGGCCCGCGACCTGACATGTCGTTTTCCGGGTTGTCGGGTACCCGCCAGCCGCTGTGACATCGACCATGTCGTACCGCATCCGATCGGACCCACCCACGCGTCGAACCTGGTTTGCCTATGCCGCAAACACCATCTGCTCAAGACGTTCTGGATTGGCGACTGGTCGCTGACACTCGCCGGCGACGGCTCGTCGACCTGGACCTCGCCGACCGGCAAAACCTACGTCACCCATCCCGGGAGCCGGGCGTTGTTTCCCGACTGGGACACCACCACCGCACAACTTCCCAAGCCCGAATCACCCATTCGGTCAGAGCCCGTGCGCTGGCAGATGATGCCAGTCCGAAAACAAGCCAGGGCCACTCAACGCAAAGCCCGCATCGACGCCGAACGACATCACAACAGCACCGGTCCACCGTTCTGATGGGTACGGAAATGCTTGCGCCACAGCGCGGCCAATGTCGGTCAGATGAAGCCCGGCCGAAAAATCAGCTGGCTGCGGTTGCAAACCGGCCCCTTCCGACGAGCTCGCCCCAGGCGGCAAAAGCCTCGGCATGGCCGGCAGACGACGCGCCGCTGCTGAGCGCTACCAACCCGCTGGCGATGGTGCCGATACCGACCCCCGTCTCATTCACCACCCGGACGAGTTCGTCGAACGCATCCCGCTGCGAACATCCATGCAAACCGATCAGGATGCCGACGGCCACGTCGATCACCCGACGCGATGTGTGTTCTTCAGCGCGATAACTCATCTCGCCATCGTGGCTGACATCGACATTGCCGAACAGATATCGGAACACGATGATCCTGAAAGGATTTCATCACCGCGATCCGAACTCTCCAGCCGCTACGTCGCCAGCCATAAGCTGGGTCGATGGTCGGGATTCGGTCGGCGTTTCGAAGGCTTCAGCGCACTTTAGCTGCAGCCGAGCGGCTTTCAGCGGCCATGGCCGTCGCCGCGTTCGTGGGGGAGCCTGGGCTCGAAGGCCAGCTGGGCCTGGTCCGTGCGCGGCTGAGCGCCAACTGACTACATCGGTGCGTTGGCCGGCTGGAAAACGCCTGAGCTGTCGGACTCCTCCTCTGCGCGGATCACGTGCACGACCGCATTGATCAGCGCCAGGTGGGTGAACGCCTGCGGGAAGTTGCCCAGATGGCGCCCGGTGCGCGGCTCGATCTCCTCGGCGTAGAGATGCAGCGGGCTGGCGAACGAGAGCAGCCGTTCGCAGAGGCGCTTTGCGCGATGAATCTCGCCGATCTCCACCAGCGCCGACACCAGCCAGAAGGAGCAGATCGTGAACGTGCCCTCTTCGCCGGAAAGGCCGTCGTCGGTCTCCTCGACGCGGTAGCGCAGCACCAGTCCTTCCTCGGTCAGCTCGTCGGCGATCGCCAGCACCGTGGCCCTGATCCGCGGATCGTCGGGGGGCAGAAATCGGGTGAGCACCGCCAGCAGCAGCGAGGCGTCCAGTGCGTCGTCGCCGTAGCGCTGGGTGAGGACCCCTCGGGAGTCGACGCCCTTGGCCAGGATGTCGGCCTTGATCTCCTCGGCGATCGCGCGCCACTGCTGCGCATAAGACCGCTCGCCCTCGATCTCGGCGAGCTTGGATCCCCGGTCGAGCGCCACCCAACACATGATCTTGCTCGACGTGAAGTGCTGCGGCTCGCCGCGCACCTCCCAGATGCCGCGGTCTGGCTCCTTCCAGTGCTTGATGGCCTCTTCGACTTGCGATTTGAGCACCGGCCACAACGTCTCGGGGATCTGCTCACGCGACTTCGTATGCAGGTAAACCGAATCCAGCATCGTGCCCCAGATGTCGTGCTGCATCTGGTTGTAGGCGCCGTTGCCGATCCGCACCGGCCGGGCGTTGTCGTAGCCCGACAGGTGGTTCAGCTCTTCCTCCACCAGGCTGCGTTCGCCTCCGACGGCGTACATCACCTGAAGGGGGTGGCGCTCACCGTTGTTCGCGCCCGACACATCGGCGATGAATGCGAAGAAGTCGTCGGCCTCCCGGTCCAGGCCCAGGGTGTACAGACCCCACAATGCGAACGTCGAATCGCGCACCCAGGCGTAGCGGTAGTCCCAGTTGCGTTCGCCCTGAGGGGTTTCCGGCAGCGACGTCGTCGGCGCCGCCAGCAGGGCACCGGTTGGTGAATACGTCAGTCC
>LZSH01000337.1 GCA_001665255.1 Mycobacteriaceae bacterium 1482268.1
ATCACGTCGGGATGCTGCGACAGGCCGAGGTAGTCGTTGGACGCCAAATCCAGTTCGGCGCCGACCGGCGGGCGCGGTCGCAATGATCGGCGCAGGCCGGCTGAACGGCGCGCGCGCTCGACGTCGTCGAGCCAGGCCAGTGGAGACAGGCCTACTCGCGTCACGATGCTCCCTGGGTCAGCCGACAGTTGAACACCGTTCAGGTTAGTGCACGGGCGACGGCGACCATCGCGGAGGTGATGCGCCCGATCTCCTCCTGCGTGCAGATGTAGGGCGGCATCGCATACACCAGGTTGCGGAATGGCCGCAGCCAGATGCCGTGCTCCATGGCCGCCGCGGTGGCGACCGGCACGTCGACCGGCTGCGCCATCTCGATGACACCGATGGCGCCCAGCACTCGGACGTCTGCCACCGCGGGCAGCGACCGGGCCGGTTCGAGTCCCTCACGCAGGCCCGCTTCGATCCCCCGAACCCGCGCCCGCCGGTCGGCGCCGAACTGGATTTGGCGTCCAACGACTACCTCGGCCTGTCGCAGCATCCCGACGTGAT
>LZSH01000338.1 GCA_001665255.1 Mycobacteriaceae bacterium 1482268.1
ACCACGTGTAGCCACGCAATGCCTTCCTGAATTCTGCCGCGGGACAACCACAATGGCTGCAGTGATGATGCCAACTCCACCGCTGACTCGATATCGCCCGCTTCGATGCTCCACCCGAATGCGCTCCGCAGGTTGTCCATGTCCTCGTCGGCCTGCTCGACGAGGCGGTCATAGTCACTGCGAGCAGGCGAGTCCAGCAACGCCGCCATCGTGGTGTAGTGATCGCGGTGGCGTGAGCGCACGGCCTCCGCTTCACCGGACTCACCGAGCTTCTCCTGTGCATATTGGCGCACGGTCTCGAGCAGCCGGTATCGCGTTCTGCCACTGGAGTCTTCGGCAATCACCAACGACTTGTCGACGAGCAGGGCCAGCTGGTCGAGGATCTGGTAGCGCTCCACCTCGGCGTCGCCGGCGACAGCTTGGGCGGCATCGAGATCGAACCCGCCGAGGAACACCGCGAGCCGCCGGAACAGGATGCGCTCCGTCTCGGTCAACAGTGCATGCGACCAGTCGACCGATGCACGCAGCGTCTGCTGGCGTCGCACCGCCGTGCGAGAGCCGCCGGTCAACAGGCGGAAGCGGTCGTGCAGGCTGTCGACGATCTCATCGAGCGAGAGAGCGCGGACCCGCGCCGCGGCGAGTTCGATCGCCAGCGGCATGCCATCGAGTCGGCGGCAGATCTCCGTCAGGGCGGCGACGTTGTCGGGGGTGATGCAAAACTCGGGCCGAACGCGGCGCGCACGGTCGGCGAACAGTTCCAGGGCCTCGTCGTCCAACGACAGCGACGGCACCTGGAAGGTCACCTCACCCGGCACGCCGGTGGGCTCACGGCTGGTCGCCAAGATATGCAGCCCGGGGCAGGTGGCCAGCAGCTCCGCCACCAATGATGCCGTTGCGTCCAGCAGATGCTCGCAGTTGTCCAGCACCATCATCGTCTGCTTGTCGCCGATGAACCGGACGAGCGTGTCCATGGTCGTGCGGCCGGGCTGGTCGGGCAGGCCGAGGGCGCGCGCGACGGCGACCGGTACCACGGCCTCGTGGGTGATGGGTGCCAGGTCGACATACGAGATGCCGTCGCGGAAATCGGCTGCAGCCTCTGCCGCAACCTGAATCGCCAGCCGCGTCTTGCCCGCGCCACCGGCGCCCGTCAACGTCACAAGCCTGTTGTCGGCCAACAGGTCTCGAATCTCGGTCATCTGTACGACGCGCCCGACGAAGCTCGTCAGCTGTACCGGAAGAACCTTGCTCTCAGCGCTTTTCGATGCACGTAGCGGCGGGAAGTCGTTGCGCAGATCGGGGTGGCATAGCTGAGTCACCCGCTCGGGCCGTGGCAGGTCACGCAGCTCATGGGTGCCGAGGTCGGTCAGCCAGGTGCCGTCCGGCAGCCAGTCGGCGACCAGCTGCTCGGTCGCCCCGGACAACACGGTCTGGCCGCCGTGTGCCAGGTCGCGCAGCCGCGCGGTGCGGTTGATGGTCGGGCCGATGTAGTTGCCTTCGTCGCGCAGCTGTACCTGTCCGGTGTTCACACCGATGCGCAGACGAATCGGGGCCAGCGGAGCCTGCTGCAGCGCCAGCGCGCAAGCCACGGCGTCGCTGGCACGGGCGAATGCCGCGACGAAGCTGTCACCCTCGCCCTGTTCGACGGGGCGGATGCCGCCGTGGACGGCGAGCAACTGGGCCAGGACGCCGTCCAGACGCGCGACGGCGGAGGTCATCTCGTCGGGTTGGGTCTGCCACAGCCGCGTCGAGCCCTCGACGTCAGCCAGAAGCAGAGTCACCGTTCCGGTCGGCAGTTCGCCCATGATCACGTCGTTCCACTGAGGTTCGCTCATGTTAGCCAGCATCGGGCGATCGCAGTCCCGAAACATCAGCACAAACGCGCAAAACCCGGCGCCCCGATGCTGATGTCTACTGCAGTGGCTCGGTCGGCACGTCGTAGCGCTCTTGATAAGCGGCAACCTGCTCGCGCAAGGGCCCGGCGTCCAATCCGGTGTCCGCCCAGCAGTAGCGTCCGCCGCCGCCGTCGCCGGGATGACTCGCCAGATATTCGCGCATGCGCTGCTCGGCCACGGGGGTCAGCTCCCGGTCGAGCCGCCCGTACAGCGATCTGATCGTCGCGAAGGGGTCGCGCATGAAGTCGGCGAACTGCACGTCGATCACCTGACCGGCGGGCAGCGACTCGCGCAGTGCCATTCCGCGCTGCAAGCCGACGACGATCTCCTCACACGACTGCACCGCGCACTCGGCCACTGTCGTCTCGTCGGAGGCCATCCGGCGCAGGTGATTGGTCAGCGCGCTGACAGACGCGATGACCTTCAACGGATCGCGGTGCGTCTGCACGATCACCGCGTCGGGATAGGTTTCCACCAGCGCGTCGAGCGTCCACAGGTGAGCGGGCGACTTCAGTAACCACTGCCCGCCGACGCCGGACTGCAAGTGTTGCAAGAAGATTCGGTGAAACCGGTAAGCATGACGGTGGTCTGCCTCGTACAACAACCACTTGTAATAGGTGGGCAGGCGGTACTGCACCGAAAAGATCATGCTGCAGAACTGCGAGGCGGTGATCCGCACGCACTCCTGGCCGAGCCGGGCGCCCATCGGGTGAAAGCTCATGAATCCCGGGATGATCTGCTCGCTGAGCTCGAGGCTGGCTTGTGTCTCGGCGATCCGCGGGTCGCTGTCATAGCTTTCGGGTTTCGGCACCGGCAGCGGGGCGTCGACCTCCCACGTCAGCGGCGGGCGCAACTGCGGATCCTGGGTGAGCAGGTCGAACAGGATGGTGGTGCCGGTGCGAGGCTGCCCGACAATGAATATCGGCCGAAAGATCTTCTCGTCGGCGACCTCGGAATGGGTCTTGCGCCAGTCGACAATCTGGAGCCGGTTCTTCAACGCCCGCACGACGTCAAGCGCCGCGATCTCCGCGCCGAGATCGTTGAGCCGTGCCTCGGCCACCAGTCCCTCGCACAGCCGGTTCATTCCGTCGCGCCAGGTGTCGCCGGGGTCGAACTCCGCACCGAAGTCGTCGCTGTCGGCCCACTGACAGGCCTGCTCGATCAGCGCGGACGGCTCGAAACGGGCGGCGGCGCTCACCGCGTGGCCTCACCGCTTCGCACCGAGACCGATACCTTCGGCGGGTCGGGGTTGTCCAGCCACCGAAGTACGACGAAGCCGCGGTGCCTGCCGCCGGTGTCGAGCCAGTGCCCGTAACCAAAGTCGTTGCCGCCAATGGCGATACGCACCACACCGTCGGCATCTGGTGCCACGCCCTTGTTGGTGACCGAACTGTGCCTGCGGCGCGGCTGCAGGCATTCATGCCAGATGTTTTCCAGCGTGACGTTCCAATAGCGGGTGTCGGGAGGTTCGAACTCGAGCACCAGCGACTCGTCGTCGCTCAGACGGAATGTGCCCAGCATGTACAGGTTGTCCGGGGTGGTGTCGGCGTCGCCGAGATCGGCGGCTTCGGCGGTGACGAGGGTGTTGGGCTGAGTCAGCAGCTCGGGCTTGATCGTGCGGTGCAGCGTGGTGAGCTTCATGATCGTCCACGCCATTGCAGTGAATTGTTCTGCCGCTTCGTCATCGGACAATTCCGGTGTCGACTGCGGCGCGCTCAGCGGCTCGATGTGCAGCGTCGCCGGCTGCTCGGTGTCGGCGTCGGCGATGTACTCCCGCACGACGATCGACGTGGCGTCGGCCGGAATCTGCACCCATTGCGCTCCGTCGAGGTGGTCCGGCTCGGCCGCCGAGAACACCAACGCGAAGCCGTCCCCGTCCAGCTTCAGGTCGGTGTCGCTGACGTAGGCGGCCATTCGGCGCGGTGTCATCCCGGTGCCCGCGAGCACCTGCAGGCCCAGATACGCGGTGGTGCCGCGGATGCCGGTGACTCGATAGCCGCGGTCGCCACGGATCATCGCGAGCAGGTATCTGCCGTCGGGATTGGGGCCGCCGACCTGCCGGGTGGGGGAGCACATGTCGAAAAACCACGGCAGCTCGGGATCGGCCTCGACCGTCAGCTCGGAACACAGCGCCGCGACCCGGGAGACGACGCCGAGGCCCTCGATTAGCTCGCGCTCGTTCTCGGCGTCCTCGGTCACGACTGCGGTGATATCAGCGAGCATCTTCTGCACGAAGGTCCACGCCTCGGCGGTCTTGGGAGCCACTGGCTTGTCGTTCGTCACGCTCAGCAAGGTATCCGGCAGGTCACCATCGCGCGGTATTTTGGAATGGCCATGACCGGGATCAATGAGCAACCCGCGGCGCTGCGAGTTTCGGATGCCGACCGCAACGGCACGCTGCGCCGCCTGCACAACGCCGTGGCGCTCGGCCTGATCGACATCGACGAGTTCGAGGAGCGCTCCGCGCTGGTGTCGCAGGCGCGGTTGCGCACCGATCTCGACACCCTCGTCGGCGACCTGCCAGGGCCGGGCGCGATCGTCACCTCCGCCACCGACCGGGTGGAGCTGCGCGGGGTGATGGGCTCGCTCAAGCGTCAGGGGGAGTGGACGGTACCGACCCGGCTGGCGCTGTATCGGCGGATGGGCTCTGTCGAGCTCGACCTCACCGGCGCCCGGTTCGCCGGGCCGATGGTCATCATCGAGCTCGACATGAAGTTCGGCGGCCTTGACCTTCGGCTGCCGGAGGGTGCGAGCGCGTCGATCGACGACGTCGAGGTCTTTGTCGGCAGCGCCGCCGACCACCGCAGGGACGCCCCCGCCGACGGAACGCCGCACGTCATCCTCAGTGGCAAGGTGGTCTGCGGCTCGGTCGACATTCGCGGGCCGCGAAAATCCTGGTTCAAACGCGGCGGTTGACAGCCGCTACGCTGGCGTCATGCCTGTTCGCACCGCCCTTCGCCCCGGCGTGGTTTCGCCGACCTTGCCGGTGCCAAAATCCATCGCCCGCCCCGAGTACGTCGGCAAGGCGACGGCCGAGGAGGGCAGCGAGCCGTGGGTGCAGACGCCCGAGGTGATCGACAAGATGCGGGTGGCAGGCCGGATCGCGGCGGGCGCGCTCGTCGAGGCGGGTAAGGCCGTTGCGCCGGGCGTCACCACCGACGAGCTCGACCGGATCGCGCACGAGTACATGATTGACCACGGCGCCTACCCGTCGACGCTGGGCTACAAGGGCTACCCGAAGTCCTGCTGCACCTCGCTCAACGAGGTGATCTGCCACGGCATCCCCGACTCGACGGTCATCGAGGACGGCGACATCGTCAACATCGACGTCACCGCCTACATCGACGGAGTCCACGGCGACACCAACGCGACCTTCCTCGCCGGCGACGTGTCCGAGGAACACCGGCTACTCGTCGAGCGCACACACGAGGCCACCATGCGGGCGATCAAGGCGGTTCGGCCGGGCCGCGCACTGTCGGTCGTCGGCCGCGTCATCGAGTCATATGCAAACCGGTTCGGCTACAACGTCGTTCGCGATTTCACCGGGCACGGCATCGGCACCACCTTCCACAACGGACTGGTGGTGCTGCACTACGACCAGCCCGCCGTCGACACCATCCTCGAGCCGGGGATGACGTTCACCATCGAGCCCATGATCAACCTCGGCGCACTGGATTACGAGATCTGGGACGACGACTGGACCGTCGTCACCAAGGACCGCAAGTGGACCGCGCAGTTCGAGCACACCCTGGTGGTCACCGACGACGGCGCCGAAATCCTGACGCAGCTGTGAACCGTTCCCCGCGAGCAGACGCAAATGCAGCCAGTTTCGCGGCGTGTCGGTTGCTTTTGCGTCTGCTCGCGCAACAAAGGTGAGCGGGGCGCTGCTGGTCGCCGGTACCACCTCCGACGCCGGCAAGTCCATGGTGGTCGCCGGCCTATGCCGGCTGCTGGCGCGCAAGGGCATCGCGGTGGCGCCGTTCAAGGCGCAGAACATGTCCAACAATTCGGCAGTCACCGTCGAGGGTGGCGAAATCGGCCGGGCGCAGGCGATGCAGGCGCGCGCCGCTGGCCTGGCACCCAGCGTCCGATTCAACCCGATACTGCTCAAACCCGGTAGCGAACGTACGTCGCAACTGGTGGTACGCGGTCACGTGGCCGGCGGCGTGAGCGCCAGGGACTACATCACCCACCGCGACCGGCTCGCCGAAGTCGTGAACGACGAATTAGCCTCGCTGCGAGCCGAATTCGATGCGGTGATCTGCGAGGGCGCTGGCTCGCCAGCCGAGATCAACCTGCGCGCAACCGATCTCGCGAACATGGGGTTGGCCCGAGCCGCGCACCTGCCGGTCCTACTGGTTGGCGACATCGATCGCGGCGGCCTGCTGGCCCACCTGTTCGGCACAGTGGCGGTGCTCGCACCCGAGGATCAGGCGCTGATCGCCGGCTTTCTGGTCAACAAGTTCCGCGGCGACCCGGCCTTACTGGCGCCCGGTCTCACGCAGCTGGAACAACTCAGCGGCAGACCCACCTACGGCGTAGTGCCGTTCGACGACGGCTTCTGGCTCGACACGGAGGACTCGGTATCGGTGCAGGCCCACCGCGTCGTCGGCCAGCCGCAGCCGCCGGTCGGCGAGCAGTGGTTGCGGGTGGCGGCCATTCGGTTGCCGCGCATCTCCAATTCCACCGACGTGGAGGCACTGGCCTGCGAGCCCGGGGTGCTGGTGCGCTGGGTGACCGATCCCGCCGACCTACCCGACGCCGACGTCGTCGTCATCCCCGGCAGCAAGGCGACAGTCGCCGACCTGTCCTGGCTGCGCGAGCGCCGCCTGGCCGACGGCGTCGCCGCGCACGCCCGGTCGGGTCGCCCCGTGCTCGGCATCTGCGGAGGCTTCCAGATGCTGTGCCGCCGCATCGACGACGCCGTGGAATCCGCGGCGGGTGCCATCGACGGTCTCGGGCTGCTCGACGCAGACATCGTGTTCGCTCCCGACAAGACGCTGCGTCGCCACGAGTCCGCCCTGCGCGGCTACGAGATCCACCACGGTCAGGTGTCGCGATCGGCCGACCAGGACTGGCTCGGCGTCGGCATCCGAAGGGGCCACGTTTACGGCACGCACTGGCACGGCCTTCTCGACAACGACGAGGTGCGACGCCGCTGGCTCGCCGACGTCGCCGCGGCGTGCGGACGGGACCGCTTCGTGGTCGCCATGGACATCGACGTCTCGGCGCGGCGCGACGCCCAACTCGACCTGATGGCCGATCTGCTGGCCGCCCACACAGACATCGACGCGATCCTGAGCCTGATAGAGACCGGACCGCCCGAGCGGCCGGCCATCGTCAGCGCGCTGCGTCGGTAGCCTGGCGTCATGTTCGGGCGGCCCACTGGGATGGCCGCGTCCGCGCTTCTGCTGGCCGCGGCGGT
>LZSH01000339.1 GCA_001665255.1 Mycobacteriaceae bacterium 1482268.1
GGTGGCCGCGGTGAGGGTGGCGCGTACGGGCACGGTGTTGATCAACAACCCGACCATCGATTCGGCGCCGACCACCTCGACCGGGCGGCCCGACACCGCGGTGCCAAACGCCACATCCTGCTGACCGGTCATCGAGGCCAGCAACACCGCCCAGGCGGCCTGCAGCACGGTGGACAGCGTGGTGTGGCGCGACCGGGCCAGCTCGGCCAGGGCGCCGGTGGTGTGGGCGGGCATCTGATACGGCGCCACCGCGCGCCGCCCCTCACCGGAGCGTCCGGAGGCCGCGACCAGGGTGGGGGTGTCGAAACCGGCCAGCACCTGGGCCCAGGCCGCGCGGGCGGCATCCAGGTCACGCTCGGCCAGCCAGGCCACAAAGCTGCGATAGGGCGCCGGGGCGGGCAGCCGCTGCCCGTAATAGCCGGCGATGATTTCGCCCAACAGGATCGGCTGCGACCAGCCATCCATCACGATGTGGTGATTGGTCAGCACAAACCGGTGCCGATCGGGTCCGGTGCGGATCACCGCCGCCCGGAACGCCGGGGCGCCGGCCAGATCGGCCACCGCGGCGCGCTCATCGGCGCACACCGCGGCCACCTGCTCCTCGAGATCGGCTGCGGCGCCGTCGAGTTCGAGGTAGCGCCAGGGCATCCCCGGATCAGCCAGGATGACCTGCACCGGCTCGTCGTACTGGGCGCAGAACCGGGCCACCAGATTCGGATGGCGCCCCACCACGGTGTGCACCGCATCCCGCAGCCGGGCCACATCCAAGCCACCGCTGATGGTGACCTCCAGCTGCACCGCATACACATCATCGCCGCCCAGACCCTCTGCAGCGGTGCTGGCATGAAACAGCAGCCCCTGCTGCAGCGGGGTCAACGGCAACACATCGGCGACCTCGTAATGACCGCACAACTCGTCGAGCTGGGTCTGAGACAGCCGGGCCGGGGCG
>LZSH01000340.1 GCA_001665255.1 Mycobacteriaceae bacterium 1482268.1
GTTTGCGCTCTGGTCGTTGACGGAGCGTGCCGTCGTCACCGCGTTCTCCAGACCCTCCCACAGGTCAGGGGAGGCGTCGGCGTACACGTCGGCGAGATCGGCGACGGCCTGCGCGTCGGCGCGAATCTGCGGCATCCGCGGCGTGAGATCGGCCATGATCCTATTGCCTTCGATCAGCGAGTCGCCGAATTTTTGACCCAGCCCCGTCAGCGCCTCGGCGGTCGTCGTCAGGGTGGTGTTGAGCTTCACCGGGTCGACCTGCTCGGCGATCGACATCACCGTCTCGAACAACGTGTTGAACTCCGTCGTCACCGAGGACGCATCGATGATGTCACTGCTCGTAATGCGTTGCGCGCTCGGGACTTCCGGCGAGCTGAACGAGACGTACTTGTTGCCGAACACCGTCGTCGCCCGGACGTCGGCGACCACATTCCTCGGAATGTATGCGAGATAACGGGGGTCGACCTCCAACGTCAGCTTGGCCTGCGCCGTGCCGTCGACGTCGAGGTAGTCGACGCCGGCAACCTTTCCGATCTCCACACCGTTGTAGGTCACCTTCGAGCCGGGATCGACAACCAGACCCGCACGCGGGGACAGCACCGTCAGCCGGCTTCTCGTCACCAGGTCGCCGCGAAACTGGAGATACAGTAGGCTCGCCGCCACCGTGGCGAGCACCAGGAACACCGCGCCGGCCGCCTTGTACGGCGGCTCACGTCGGTCGACGACCACCTTGAGACACTAAGGTATGCCCGCCCGCCGCACCGCCGATCCGGCGAAGACGCGTGCGGCGGTGCTCGCCGTCGCCGAGTGGTTGCGCGACGAGAACCGCGCCGCCCCTGCGCGTTCCGCGCTCGCCGAAGCGGTTCGGTTGACCGCTCGCACCCTCGCCGCGACCGCGCCCGGTGCAAGTGTCGAGGTACGGGTGCCGCCGTTCATAGCGGTCCAATGCATTCCGGGACCGAAACACACCCGCGGCAATCCGCCCAACGTCGTCGAAACCGACCCGCGGACCTGGCTGCTACTCGCCACCGGACTGAAGACGGTCGCCGGCGCGGCCTCCGTCGGTCAGCTGCAGCTGTCGGGCTCCCGCGCCCACGAGATCGCGACACTGCTGCCCGTGGTGCCACTCGATCTTTAGTCGGGACAGGTAAGCGACAGGGAATCCGAACACGTCGACAACCGTTGTTCCTGTGGGCGACATGACTGCCCGCAATTCCGTGATTGACCTGTTATCACCGTAGACTGACCACGTCACCCACCGCCCCATGGGAGCAGCCCTATCGTGACCGTCGAGCAAACGGAGATCGAACCAAGAGAAGAGTGCGGCGTCTTCGGCGTCTGGGCTCCAGGCGAAGAGGTCGCCAAGCTCACCTATTACGGCCTGTATGCCCTGCAACACCGTGGCCAAGAAGCCGCAGGTATCGCCGTCGGGGACGGTTCGCAGGTGTTGGTCTTCAAGGACCTCGGGCTGGTCAGCCAGGTCTTCGACGAGCAAACGCTCGCCGCGATGGACGGCCACGTCGCCATCGGGCACTGCCGGTACTCCACCACCGGCTCGACCACGTGGGAGAACGCCCAGCCTGTGTTTCGCAACACAGCCGCGGGCACCGGCGTCGCGCTCGGCCATAACGGAAACCTGGTCAACGCCACCGAGTTGGCGGCCCGCGCCCGCGAGGCCGGGCTGCTCAACACGCGCGGCGCCTCCGTCGCGACCACCGACTCCGACATCCTCGGTGCGCTGCTGGCACACGGGGCCGCGGACTCATCGCTCGAGCAGGCCGCACTCGAATTGCTGCCGACGGTGCGGGGCGCGTTCTGCCTGACATTCATGGACGAGAACACGTTGTATGCCGCGCGCGACCCCTACGGGGTGCGGCCGCTGTCGCTGGGCCGTCTCGACCGCGGCTGGGTGGTTGCCTCGGAAACCGCGGCGCTGGACATCGTCGGTGCCTCCTTCGTCCGCGACATCGAGCCCGGTGAGCTGCTGGCCATCGACGCCGACGGCGTCCGCTCAAGCCGGTTCGCGCCGCCGTCGCCCAAGGGCTGCGTCTTCGAATACGTGTACCTGGCGCGGCCCGACAGCACCATCGGCGGCCGGTCGGTGCACAAGACCCGTGTCGACATCGGGCGCAGGCTGGCCCAGGAAAGGCCGGTCGAGGCCGACCTCGTGATCGGTGTCCCGGAATCCGGCACGCCCGCCGCGGTCGGCTACGCGCAGGAGTCGGGCATCCCCTTCGGGCAGGGCCTGACCAAGAACGCCTACGTCGGCCGCACGTTCATTCAGCCGTCGCAGACCATCCGCCAGCTGGGCATCCGGCTCAAGCTCAATCCGCTCAAAGAGGTGATCCGCGGCAAGCGGCTGATCGTCGTCGACGACTCGATCGTGCGCGGTAACACGCAGCGCGCGTTGGTGCGGATGTTGCGCGAGGCCGGCGCCATCGAAGTGCACGTGCGCATCGCCTCCCCGCCGGTGAAGTGGCCGTGCTTCTACGGCATCGACTTCGCCACACCCGCCGAACTGATCGCCAACGCCTCGAGTACCCAGGGTGACGAAGAGGAGATGGTGGAGGCTGTCCGCCACGGCATCGGCGCCGACTCGCTGGGCTACATCTCGCAGCAGGGCATGATCGCGGCCACTGAGCAGCCGACGTCTCGGTTGTGCTCCGCCTGCTTCGACGGCAAGTACCCGATCGAGCTTCCCGGCGAGACGGCGCTCGGCAAGAACGTCATCGAGCAGATGCTTGCGACCGCCGCCCGCGCCGGTCTGCCGCTGGTTGAGAACGACAACGCGTCGGCGTTGCGTCGGCCCTGATTGCTCCTCGCGTCCGCGGGTCCCTGAAACCTATTGCGGCGCAGTCGAATTGAACCTCAACAGTTGGCGCTTGCCACCGCTTGACGCGCTGCCGTCCTCCTGTAGTGCCTTGGTGACGGCATCGCGGTAACTCGTCAACCCGCCCTGTGGTGGGGCGATGACAGTATCGATGTCGTGGTCCAGCATCACCGCGTCACATTCGAGCGACTCCACCAGCGGGCGTGCGATCCCCGACGCGATGGGTGTAACCAGTCCCACCCACAAACTGGCGATCGCGGGAGTCAGGAACGGCAAAACGACGATGTGTCTGCGCCGCAGGCCCGCGACGTCGGCGTAGACATGCATAGCGTCGCCGTACTCCAGTACGTCTGGGCCGCCGATGTCCCACGTCCGCGAGTTGGGCACCTGGGCGGTGGCGGCGGCTGTCAGATAGTGGAGGGCGTCGTCGATCGCGATCGGCTGAATCTTGTTTCGCACCCACTTCGGCGCCGTCATCAGCGGAAGCCGGTCGGTCAGGTGGCGGATCATCTCGAACGACGCCGAACCGGTACCGATCACGATGCCCGCCTGCAACACCACGGTCTCGATACCTGACTCGATGAGGATCTCGCCGACCTCGGTCCGCGAGGCCAGGTGCCGGGACAACTCGGTGCCTTCTGGATGCAGCCCGCTGAGGTACACGAGTCGACACACCCCGGCCCGTCGTGCCGCTTCGACGACGTTGTGGGCGGATCGCCGCTCCTCGGAGACGAAATCCCGGGAGGTGCCCATCGAGTGCACCAGGTAATAGACGACCTCAACGCCGTCGAAAGCCTCGGTGAGAGAATCGGGTTCGGTGAGGTCGCCGCGGACCACCTCGACGTCGTCGCGCCACGGCGCATTAGCGAGCTTGTCGGGATTGCGCGCCATGGCGCGCACCCGCAGGCTGGCGTCGACCAGTCGCGGCACCAATCGACCACCGATGTATCCGGTCGCACCGGTCACCAAGCAGCGAACTTCTTCACTCACGCAGAAAGCACCTCCGTCCAGTCCTGCCCTTCAGTGATTCGGAGCAGGCAGACCGACAGATGACCCCATTCGCTATCAGTCAAACCCGCAGCCGGGATCGGGCGCGTCGTCGGACAGCGGTGCGCCTGCCGGATCGATGTAGAGAACCTGGAGCACCAGCGGCCCAGGCCCGGGGTTGCGGCCGATGTGCACGTAGTCCGGGCCGCCCTTCTCCGCGATGCTCTGGCCGGTCATATACGTCCCGTCCATCGAGCAGTCGGCCCGGTAATGCATCAGGACGCCATCCTTGACGACGCCGAACAGCTGCCCGTCATGCGAGTGCCAGCCGGTGCTGCCGCCGGGGGCGATGGTGATTTCGCGGAAGACGTAGTCCTTACCGTCATCGGACATTTGCCAGAGGACGGTGCCGTCGGTGTCTCGCGGCGGTGTCGCTGAGGCGCTGTCGGCAAGGGCCAGCGGCCCGGCTGTGATTGCGGCGGCGGCCAACGCAAACCAGCCAAGGGTCCTCATGGCGCCACGGTGTCATACCGCCGCTGCTCGTGGGTGGAGTCAGCCAGAAAACGTACAGCGACCGGCACATACCGTGCGGTCGTCCCGCCCGGTAGATTTGGCGGCGATGACGGATCACGCCGCACAACACGGCATCTCCTATGCATCGGCCGGGGTGGACATCGAAGCTGGTGACCGCGCCGTCGAGCTGTTCAAACCACTGGCGAGCAAGGCGACCAGACCCGAGGTACGGGGTGGGCTGGGCGGATTCGCGGGCCTGTTCGCGCTGCGGGGCGGCTACCGCGAGCCGGTGCTGGCAGCGTCGACCGACGGTGTCGGCACGAAGCTGGCCGTCGCGCAGGCCATGGACAAGCACGACACCGTGGGCCTCGACCTTGTCGCCATGGTTGTCGACGACCTCGTGGTGTGCGGGGCCGAGCCGCTGTTCTTGCAGGACTACATCGCCGTCGGCCGTACGGTTCCCGAGCGGGTGAGCGAATTGGTGTCCGGCATCGCCAACGGCTGCGTGGTCGCCGGCTGTGCACTGCTCGGCGGGGAGACCGCCGAACATCCCGGGCTGATGGCGCCCGACCATTACGACATCTCCGCGACTGGGGTCGGCGTCGTGGAGGCCGACGACGTGCTGGGCCCCGACCGGGTCAAGCCCGGCGACGTGGTGATCGCGATGGCATCCACCGGCTTGCACTCCAACGGGTACTCGCTCGCGCGGCACGTTCTTCTGGAGATCGACCACATGAACCTGGCCGGACACGTCGAGGAGTTCGGCCGGACGCTGGGCGAGGAGCTGCTCGAGCCGACGCGCATCTACGCCAAGGACTGCCTGGCGCTGGCCGCCGAAACCCAGGTGCGCACGTTCTGCCACGTCACCGGCGGCGGGCTGGCGGGCAACCTGGAACGGGTCATACCGCCCGGGCTGGTGGCTGAGGTGGATCGCGGCACGTGGACGCCGGCGCCGGTGTTCGGAATGATCGGCCAGCGCGGCCGGATCGAGCGCGCCGAGATGGAGAAGACGTTCAACATGGGCGTCGGCATGGTCGCCGTCGTCGCACCGGCGGACACCGACCGTGCGCTTGCGATCCTGACCGCACGACACCTGGACTGCTGGATCCTCGGCACCGTCAAGAAGGGCAGCAAGGGCGGGCCCCGCGCCGAACTCGTGGGTCAGCACCCACGTTTCTAACGAGAAGTCCGCGCAGAATCCCGGCTAGCGCCGCCAGTCGTCCTCGGCCCAATCGCCGCCATCGGCGCCGTTGAGATCGTCGTCAGGATTGGTCGCTTCCGAGCCGGCCAGCTCGCGCTGGAGCCTCTCGAAATCGGTCTGCGGTGAGCTGTATTTGAGCTCACGAGCAACCTTGGTCTGCTTTGCCTTCGCCCGGCCGCGGCCCATGGGGGGACCCCCTCGCGCAATAACGGAGCGGCCCGATGAGAAGGCGGCTCCGATCTGTGTGTCTTTATTGTCCTGCCAACACTTTACCGTGCCCGGCTGCACTCCGCTGCCAGCCCCGTTTCCGCGCGTATCGGTTCACCGTGCTCCTCCCCGCAGTCGCTCGACCGCCAGCCGCCCCGCTCCGGTGATATCGGCGGCGGGCAGCGAGTCGGCGTCGATCACCGCGGGCACCTGGTTCTCACCGCCGGTGGTCAGCGCCGTGTCGGCGGGCAGGCCGCGTTTGAGCAGCGCCAGGGCGACGGGGCCGAGGTCGACATGGTCGACGACGGTGCCCAGGCGGCCGACGGCGCGGGCACCCGCGAGTACCGGATCGCCCGGCGCAGGCCGATCGGTCGACCCGTCGAGATGAAGCAGCACCAGCATCCGGGGAGGTTTGCCCAGGTTATGGACCCGCGCCACGGTTTCCTGTCCGCGGTAGCAGCCCTTGTCGAGGTGCACCGCGCTGCCGATCCAGCCCACCTCGTGGGGGATCGTCCGCTCGTCGGTGTCGACACCCAGCCGCGGCCGCAACCCGACAACGCGGTGGGCTTCGTAGGCCCAAACCCCGGCCCGTCGCACGCCCGCCGCGGTCAACCGGTCAAGCCAGCCCGCGGCCTGCGAGCGCGGTACGACGAGGTCGAGCTCGATGCCGGGCCCGCTCATCCGTCGGACGAAACCACCGTCCGCCAGCGGGGCCGCCGTGTTTTCAGCCGGTAGCGAACCCAGCCCGAGCAGGCCGAGGACCCCGTCGTCGGCGAGGCGCGGACCCAGCAGCGACAGCACCGCCAGATCGGCCGGCTCGATCGCGACGTCGGCCCAGAACACCATCTTGCGCAGGTAGGTCAGCAGCGCCTCGCCGCGCCACGGTTCGGTGTCCAGATAGGTGGCGTCGCCCAGCTCGGTCTGAATCCAGTGATCTTCCACA
>LZSH01000341.1 GCA_001665255.1 Mycobacteriaceae bacterium 1482268.1
GTCGGGCAGACGAGCGCACTTATAGACCGGTATCCGGCTCAATACCGGACCGGACAAAACGAAAGGACAAAACAATGGCCAAGGGACATCACCGCAGTGCGGCCACCGGTCGATACGTCAAGGCATCCACCGCGGCGCGCAACCCCAAGACCACGGTCACGGAAAGGGGCGCCAACCACAGCAGTGGAACCCATCACCGCAGCGCCATCACCGGCAAGTTCGTGAAGGGCTCCACGGCCGCGCGTCACCCCAACACCACGGTCACCGAACGCGGTTGAGCATCAACCGAATTCGGCGGTGTCCCCTCGGCTCGACAGGCGGCCCGAGGGGACACCAGACCCACCACTTTGAAAGGAAATCTCATGATCCGTACCACCGTTGAAGCCCTCGGCGGCGCACAAACCGTCCCCAGTGAGCTGATCCCGGCCCGCGAACTGCACCAGCACCTGATCCATCAGGTGGCCACCGGCGGAGGCAACGTCGTCCTAGCCGACACCACCGGCAAGCCCGCGGCCGTCGTCATGTCCATCCAGCGCTACCAGCAGCTGATCGACGAACTGAACACGCTGCGCCGCAACAACTCCGGCAACACCTGATGACGACGTGCGAGCTCTCGACCGACGCGTGCGAGGTTGGACGCGGCATCGGTTTGGGAGATCTGTAGTTCGTCGTCGCACCCAATGGACGAATGGAAATTCACCGGGATTATTACTTGGGATAATGCACAGAATCCCGTGTGATAACAGTGCCGCTGCCCTACGCTGCGACCGGTGAGCGCCGGCGACCAGTCCCCCGTCCCGAGCCCGATCCACCCGATCACCGTCGTCGCCGAGCAGACCCTCACCGCCTACGAGGCCCGCTACGTCGACGCAGCCCGGGCGGCGA
>LZSH01000342.1 GCA_001665255.1 Mycobacteriaceae bacterium 1482268.1
CGCCGACGGTGTTCCTCATGCGCCGGGGTGGGGCCGGCGATTCGGCCGACACTTACACGCTGCGCTTGGCGGCCGACGTCTACCCCAACCAGCCCAACGTCCGTCGCTACCAGGTGGCACTCGACGCCGCGCTGTTCGACGACCCCCGCTTCACCGTCTCCGACATCGGACCGTTCGTGTTGGCCGTCCGGCAGGACCGCTGATGGCCGTCGACACATCGCCTGCGCCCGGCCAATTACCATCAAGCCCCGTGGTCGACGACCGGGCGCCGGAAACAAATCACCGCACCGCGCGGTTGATCGCCATCGTCGCCGGGCTTCTCGGCGCCGCTTTGGCGGTGGCCACTCCGTTCCTTCCGGTCAAGCAGACGACGGCACAGTTGAACTGGCCGCAGAACGGCGTGCTGCAGAGCGTCGACGCGCCGCTGATCGGCTACGTCGCCACCGACCTCGACATCAGCGTGCCCTGCTCGGCGGCCGCAGGGCTCGCCGGTCCGGCGAACGCGGGCCGAACTGTGTTGCTGTCGACGGTGCCGAAGCAGGCGCCCAAGGCCATCGACCGCGGCCTGCTGATCGAACGCGTAAACAACGACCTGCTCGTCATCGTGCGAAATACCCCGGTCGTCACGGCGCCGCTCAGCCAGGTGTTGAGTCCCGCGTGCCAGAAACTGACCTTCACCGCACATGCGGACAAGGTGACCAGCGAATTCGTCGGGCTGGTCACCGGACCCGAAACCAACGACCCCGGAAAACCGCTTCGCGGTGAACGCAGCGGATACGACTTCCGACCCCAGATCGTCGGAGTGTTCACCGATCTGGTCGGCCCCGCGCCACCGGGCCTGCAGTTCTCGGCCACCGTCGATTCCCGCTACAGCACCTCCCCGACGCTGCTGAAGTTGGTCGTGATGATCGTCGGGGTGCTGATGACGGTCATCGCGCTCGGCGCCCTGCACGTCCTCGACGCCGCCGACGGCATGCGGCACCGCCGGTTCCTCCCGCCGCGGTGGTGGTCGATCCGCCCCCTGGACCTGTTGGTCACCGTGGTGCTGGTGTGGTGGCACTTCGTCGGCGCCAACACCTCCGACGACGGCTACATCCTGACGATGGCCAGGGTGTCCGAGCACGCCGGCTACATGGCCAACTACTACCGCTGGTTCGGCACTCCCGAGGCGCCGTTCGGCTGGTACTACGACCTTCTCGCGCTGTGGTCCCACATCAGCGCCAACAGCGTATGGGTACGGCTGCCCACGCTGCTGATGGCGCTCACCTGCTGGTGGGTGATCAGCCGCGAGGTGATCCCCCGACTCGGCCACACCGTCAAGACCAACCCGGCGGCGAAATGGACTGCGGCAGGTATGTTCCTGGCGTTCTGGCTGCCGCTGAACAACGGCCTGCGACCCGAGCCGATCATCGCGCTCGGAATCCTGCTCACGTGGTGCTCGGTCGAGCGCGGCGTGGCCACCAGCCGAGTGCTGCCGGTGGCGATCGCGATCATCATCGGCGCACTCACGCTGTTCTCCGGCCCCACCGGCATCGCCGCGGTCGGTGCGCTGCTGGTTGCCGTCGGCCCACTGAAAACGATTGTCGCCAGCCATACTTCGCGGTTCGGTTACCTCGCATTGCTGGCGCCTGTGCTGGCGGCCGCTACAGTGACGATCTTCCTGATCTTCCGTGACCAGACGTTCGCCGCGGAGATTCAGGCCAGTACTTTCAAGTCCGCGGTCGGGCCGAGCCTGAGCTGGTTTGACGAACACATCCGCTACGAGCGACTGTTCATGGCCACCCCCGACGGGTCCGTCGCGCGCCGCTTCGGCGTCCTCACGGTGTTGCTCGCGCTGGCGGTGTCGGTCGCAATGACGTTGCGCAAGGGCCGGATTCCCGGCACAGCCGCCGGCCCGAGCCGCCGCATCATCGGCATCACCATCATCTCTTTCCTTGCGATGATGTTCACCCCGACCAAGTGGACCCACCACTTCGGCGTGTTCGCCGGCCTGGCCGGTTCACTGGGCGCGCTCGCCGCGGTCGCCGTGACCGCAGCGGCGATGAAGTCGCGACGCAACCGCGCGATGTTCGCCGCCGCGGTGCTGTTCGTCATGGCGCTGTCGTTCGCCAGCGTCAACGGCTGGTGGTATGTCTCCAACTTCGGCGTGCCGTGGTCGAACCAGTTCCCGGAGTGGCATTTCGGCTTCACCACCATGCTGATCGGGCTTGCGGTCGTCGCCCTTCTGGTGGCCGCCTGGTTCCACTTCTACGGCCACGACCGTTCGCCGCCACGCGGCAGTGAGCGACGGCTGACGCGAATCCTTCAGTCCCCGTTGGCGATTGCAACGTGGCTGCTTGTCGTGTTCGAGGTGGTGTCGCTGACGCTCGGCATGACCGACCTGTGGCCAGGCTGGTCGGTCGGCCGGTCGAATCTCGGTGCCATCGCCGGAAAGCGCTGCGGGCTCGCCGACTACGTGATGGTGGAACAGAACCCCAACGTGGGCATGTTGACACCCGCGGGCGCCACACCAGCCGACGCGCTCGGCGGGCCTACCACAGAAGGGTTCGGCCCCAACGGTATTCCCACCAACCTGACTGCCGACGAGGTCGTCGGTGGCGGGCCCGGCACCTCCAGCAATTTCGCCGACAGCGCCCAAGGCGACGAGGACGAAACCAACCAGAGCGGTACCGAAGGCGGCACGACCGCGGGTGCGGGTGTCAACGGTTCCCGCGCGCGCCTGCCGTTCAACCTGGATCCGGCGCGCACGCCCGTGATGGGCAGCTGGCGCAGCGGCACCCAGCAGCCGGCGGTGCTCCGGTCGGCGTGGTACCGGCTGCCCGCGGACTGGAGTCAGGGTGACCG
>LZSH01000343.1 GCA_001665255.1 Mycobacteriaceae bacterium 1482268.1
CCTCGACGCGCTGGACGCCGCCACGGTACCGACCAGCAGGCGCGTCGTCGCCGCACTCGGCCCGAAGGTGCTCAAGCTCGCCGCTCAGCGCAGCGCGGGGGCCCACCCGTATCTGACGACGCCGGAGCACACGGGTTCTGCGCGCGAATTGGTCGGTCCCACCGTATATTTGGCGCCCGAGCACAAGGTGGTGCTGACCACCGACGCGGAAGAGGGGCGCGAAATCGGCCGCCAAGCCGTGGATTTCTACCTGAATCTGAGCAATTACCTGAACAATTGGAAGCGGCTCGGCTTCACCGAGAAGGATCTGGCCAAGCCCGGCAGCGATCGGCTGATCGACGAGTTGGTCGCCCACGGGAGCGCCGAGGACATCGCCAGGCGCCTAAATGAGCATCTGGATGCCGGGGCCGACCACGTCACGATCCAGGTGCTCGGCGGCTGGGACAAACTGCTGCCGACGCTCAAGGAACTGGCAGGACCACTGGGGCTCAAGGATTGACGGGTCGAGAACCGATACGGTAGTTCCATGCGGTTGCTGGTCACGGGGGGCGCGGGGTTCATCGGGGCGAATTTCGTCCACGGCGCCGTAAGTGAGCACGCGGTGACGGTGCTCGACGCGCTGACGTACGCGGGAAGCCACGAATCGCTTGCGCCCGTCGAAGACGACATCAGACTGATTCAGGGCGACGTCGCAGACGCTGACCTGATGGCGAAGTTGGTCGCCGAGGCCGACGCGGTTGTGCACTTCGCCGCCGAAACACACGTGGACAACTCGCTGGCCGACCCCGAACCGTTCCTGCGCTCCAACGTGATTGGCACGTACACGGTTTTGGAGGCGGTGCGCCGGCACGGTGTCCGGCTGCATCACATCTCGACCGATGAGGTGTACGGGGATCTCGAACTCGACGACGGCCGCCGC
>LZSH01000344.1 GCA_001665255.1 Mycobacteriaceae bacterium 1482268.1
CTCATCGGATGGCGCGCAGACCGTCGACGTGAACGGAGTTCATCTGCTGCCCGGATCGACCGACCAGTTGCGGCGGCTGGCGCTCGGCCATTGGATGCGGCGCTGGTGGCCGGCCAGCCACCGCGACGGGATCGTCGCCCTCGACGCCGCACTGCTCGACGCCGAGATCGCACTCCTGACCGCCGCCGCACAGGACTTCTTCGCCGACGACACTGTCGACTCCGATATCGGTGAGCTGCTCGCGCCGCATTCAGAGGCCTTTAACGCCCTTGTGCGAGAAGGTGATCCGCGCGTTGTCGAACTGGTTCGAGCAGCGGGCGATTTGACCGATGAGGTCGGAATCGTGCCGGCCGAACCGGTTGCGGCCGCACCGCGGCGTGATGACTACGCGCTCGCAGCGGGAGCCGAAAGAATCCACCGAAGTGCGGCAGCCATCGCGCGGGGCACGGACTCCATCAGCTGGGCCGGCGTACCGCCTGCGGTGTTTGACGCAGCAGAGGATACGGTCCACTGGTCGGTCGAGGCGGTCGGCTCTGGCGCGAATGCGGATGTCGGAGTGCTCCTTTCGGGCAGCGGCTCGCCGAGCGGAATCGCGGTTCGGCTGGTATCAGGTTCCCTCAGCGGACACGCCGTGCTCGACGACCGGGGGCAGGCGAGATTGCCAGTGCTCGACGCGCACGACCAGCCGGTGTCGGAATCGACGGCCTGGAACCATGATTGGCAGACGACCCGCGTGACGGTCGGGGTCGCCGTCGACGAGTCAAGGCAGGCCCGCGACAAAGTTCGTGCATTCGCTCGAGCAAGGCTCACAGCGCCGGGCGGAGACGCGTTCCTCGCCGAGATCCTGGCCGCCGAATCGGACTATTGAGACTGGCCCTCGTCGGTCTGCATCGATTTGCGGATCTGCTCGAGCCGCTCGGCGGCCGCGCGCTGGCGCTCCTCGTACTGTTCCTCGGCGGAGCGTCCCTCGGGTGTCTCCGCGGCCAGCTCGGAGGCGCCGATCGCGGTCCCGTATCGCGTCTCGATCTTCTCCCGCACCGAGTCGAATGTCGGTACCCCGTCGGGTGTGTACCCGGTGTCGGCCGCCTCGGCGGGTGGAGGCGGTGCAGCGCCGGGTTCCGAGTCGGCAGGAGCCGATTCGGGATTCGGTTTTTCGGCCATGACGCAACGCTACGCCGTGGCGGCTACCTCGCGGCAGTCTGTTCAATCCCCGGGGTAGGCGCCGCGGGTGGCAACGGAACGCGTGCGACGCCGGGCGTGCCGATCTGACCGGCCAGCCACGGTAGCGCGGCGGCGAAGGCGTGCGACGCGAACGGCCAGTCGTGCTTGCCGGGCTGACTCACCACCGCGCAGTTGATCCCATTGGCGGCGCCCAATGCGCACAGCGAGTTCGCGGCGGCAGCCTGGTCGTTCTTCGTGCGCTGAATCGTAGCCGTCGAGCCGTTGACATCAAACCAGCCGGAGAGCCCTTGGTAGGGGCCGTGTTTGGTGATGACTGTCGTCGGGTCGAACGCCGCCCACGCGGTGGCGTTGCCGCCGAAAAGCCGCGCGATCGTCTGTTCCTTGGTACCCGTGTTGGGTCCGATGTCTCCGGCGATGTCCTCGAACGCGGCGAACATGTCCGGGTGCATGACGGCCAGGTCGACCGCGCACGTGCCGCCCATCGACCAGCCGACGATGCCCCAGTTCGACTGCGCGGGGCTGACTCCGAAGTGCGAGACCATAAACGGCACAACGTCTTTGGTCAGGTGATCGGCGCTGTTGCCGCGGCTGCCGTTGACGCATTCGGTGTCGTTGTTGAATGCGCCTCCCGGATCGACGAAGACGAAGACCGGCGCGTTGCCGTGGTGGGCGGCGGCGAAGTCGTCGAGCGTCTTGACGGCTTGACCGGTGCGCAGCCAGTCCGCGGAGGTGTTGAACTCACCGCCGATCATCATCACCGTCGGCAGCTTCGGCGGCGGGTTACTGGCGTACCACGCGGGCGGAAGGTAGACGATTTCGCCACGGTGTCGGAAGCCCGACGCCTGATTACCGGTGTCGACGGTCACCACGGTGCCCTTCGGCGGGATCGTGCGTTGCTTCTGCATGGCAGTCACGGTGACCTGATCCGTCTCGTCGGGCAGCGGTCCGGCCGTCAGCTGATTCCATGCCGTCTGCACGGTGGGGAAGTAGCCGACCCACAGATTCAGCGCGAGTGCGGCGCTGAGCAGGCTGAGCGGTAACGCCGCCAGCGAAACACCGCGGTGCCACCGCCGTGCCTGTCGCCAGCCGGCGACAAGGATGGCCGCCGCGAAGCCCGTCAGCCCGATCCAGATCCACAGGGCATGCGGAGCGGGATTGTCGGACAGTCCCTGCGACGCGACGTACCAATAGGCCGACGCGGCCAGCGCACCGCCGACGATCAATGCCCACGGCACCCACCGCACCTGCCAGCGCCCGCTACGCCGGCTGACCGCCGCAATCAGGGCCAACGCGGCGATGATCTGCACGGATGCCGGCAGCCACCCGTGCATGAGCGAGAGGTGGTGGCGCAACGAGTCGGGTAACGTCACGGCAATATGGTGGCCCGGCCACCTTGTAGCCGGCTGTGAGTCCGCTGCTAGCGAGGTTTGGCCAGCGGGAACGGCAGCGTCTCGCGAATGCTGCGTCCGGTGATCAGCATCACCACGCGATCCACGCCCATGCCCAGACCGCCGGTCGGCGGCATCGCATACTCCATGGCCTGCAGGAAATCCTCGTCGAGCTCCATCGCCTCGGGGTCACCACCAGCCGCCAGCAGCGACTGCTCCTGCAGTCGCCTGCGCTGTTCGACGGGGTCGGTGAGCTCGCTGTAGGCGGTGCCCAGCTCGACGCCCCACGCCACCAGATCCCAGCGTTCGGCAACCCCCGGGATGCTGCGGTGCGGTCGGGTCAGCGGCGACACCGACGTCGGGAAGTCCTTGTAGAAGGTCGGCTCTTCGGTGCGGTCCTCGACGAGCCGCTCGTAGAGCTCCAGCACGACTGCGCCCGCGTCCCAATGGGTGAGGTAGGGGACATCAGCCGCATCGCAGAGCTTGCGAAGCGTGGCCAGATCCGTCTCCGGCCCGATCTGCTCGCCCAGCGCTTCTGACACCGCGCCGTGCACGGTCTTGACCGTCCACTGCCCGGAGATGTCGACTTTCTCGAACGTGCCGTCGTGCCGGGGCCGCAGGAAGACGTGTTCACCGTTGGCCGCCAGCGCCGCGTTCTGGATCAGCTCCCGGCACCCGTCGATCCACACGTTGTAGTCGGCGTGCGCCTGGTAGGCCTCCAACAGCGTGAACTCGGGGTTGTGGCTGAAGTCGACGCCCTCGTTGCGGAACGCACGCCCCAACTCAAACACCCGCTCGACACCGCCGACGCACAACCGCTTGAGGTAGAGCTCCGGCGCGATGCGCAGATACAGATCGAGGTCGTAGGCGTTGATGTGGGTGAGGAACGGACGAGCGTTGGCGCCACCATGGATCTGCTGCAGGATCGGTGTTTCGACCTCTAAAAAGCCCTTGCCGACCAAGGTTTCGCGGATGGCGTGCAGAACGCCGCTGCGGGCGCGGATGAGCTCGCGCGCATCGGTGTTGATCGCCAGGTCGAGGTAGCGGGCGCGCACGCGCGCCTCCTGATCGGTCAGCCCCTTCCACTTATCGGGTAGAGGACGCAGACATTTGCCGATCAGCCGCCAGCTGCCCGCGATCAGCGATTGTTGTCCGGCACGGCTCTTACCCATCGTGCCGGTCACTTCGATGAGGTCGCCGAGATCGATCGATCCGGTGAAGTCCGCCGTGCTGCCGCTGTCCAGCTGCGAATTATCGAGCAGCAGTTGGATTTCCCCGGACCAGTCGCGCAACTGAGCGAACAACACCCCGCCGTAGTCGCGGATACGCAGCACTCGGCCGGCCACTGTCACACCCGAGCCGTCGGCTGCCTCTGTCGCCTGCGCGACGGTATGACTGGGTGACTGTCCGACCGGGTAGGCATCGACACCGCTGCGCTGCAGGTCCTTCAGCTTGGCCATCCGGACACGCACCTGCTCGGGAAGCTTTGGCGCATCGCCGTTTTCGGGCAAATCCAGTTGCAGCTCGCCGAGGTCGGGTGCGCTGCCGTCGTGATGCAGCAGACCCGTCGCGACCAGATTGTCCGGCGCCGCGATGTGCTGGCCGGTGTGCTGCTCGTTGCGCCGTGTGAAGGGAAGCACCAGGAATCCCTCGGCGATCACCGACGCGACTCCGACCCGCGGCACGAGCCGGGCGTCCTCATAGCAGGCGTAGCGCGGCACCCATTGGGGCTTGTACTTCATGTTCGACCGGTACAGGGTCTCCAGCTGCCACCAGCGGGAGAAGAACACCAGCAGCGCGCGCCACAGCCGCGCGATCGGGCCTGCGCCGAGTTGGGCACCTTGTTCGAACGCCGACCGGAACATCGCGAAGTTCAGCGAAATACGGCTGATACCAATGTCTTCCGAATGCTGCAGCAGCTCGGTCACCATGAGCTCGATGGTGCCGTTGGGCGACTTCGGTGACCGTCGCATCAAGTCGAGCGACACTCCGTTGGTTCCCCACGGCACGAGTGAGAGCATGGCCACCACGGTGCCGTGCTGCACGGCCTCCACCAGCAGACAGTCGCCGTCGGCGGAATCGCCGAGTCTGCCGAGCGCCATCGAAAAGCCGCGTTCGTCTTCGGTATCACGCCAAGCGTCGGCGCGCGTGATGACCTCGGCCATCTCGTCGGGGGAGATATCGCGGTGACGCCGCATCCGCACCGTCAGCCCGGCCCGCCGTGCCCGCGTCACGGCTTGGCGGACCGCGCGCATGTCGGGCCCCGACAACCGGAAGCCGTCGGGATGCAAAATCGCTTCGTCGCCGAGTTGCAGCGCATTGAGTCCCGCTGCGCGAAATGCCTCCGCGCCAGCCGAACTCGCGCCCATCACGCCCGGTGCCCAGCCGTACTCCTGGCACAGCCGCAGCCAGGCCTCGATCGCCTGGGGCCAGGACTTCGGCTCGCCGACCGGGTCGCCGCTGGCGAGGCAGACCCCCACCTCGACGCGGTAGGTGATCGCGGCGCGTCCGTTCGGCGCGAACACTGCGGCTTTGTCGCGCCGGGTGGCGAAGTAGCCGAGCGAATCGTTTTTCCCGTACAGCTCGAGCAGGCCGCGGATGGCCGATTCGTCCTCGCCGGTGAGCGCGTTCTCTGAACGCTGCGAGCGGAACAGCACGATTGCCGCGACCATCAGCGCCAGCGCTCCGAACAGCCCGAGCAGGGCGTTGACAAAGACGTGCGGGTGCTGGCCGTCGAACGCGTTGGAACCCACACCGGCGAACGCAGCGACGCGGTTGACCGCATAGCCGAGGCGATAGTCCCGCTGCAGAGTGCCGGGGAACAGTTCCAGCAGACCCCAGCCGATGAGGATCCCGATGGCCATGCCGGCGACGAGCGTCACCGCCGCCTTGACCAGCGCGCCGCGGCGCACCTTCGCCCAGAACTCCTTGCGGGCGAGCACCAGGAACACCACGGCGGCGATGTGGAACGCCAGACCGATCATCTCGCCGGTTTCCTGCATCCAGGACTCGTCGCCGGTGACGATGTCGCCGATGTTCCAGCCGATCGAGGCGACCATGTAGAGCGCGAGTATCAGCCAGGCAATCCGCTTGCGGGCGGCCAGTGCGGCGCCGAGCAGCGCCAGCACGAAAGCCCAGGCGAAGCTGGTGTCGGGGAAGTTGAACAGGTAGTCGTTGACGAACTCACGCGGGATTCTGATGATCCAACGCACCAGCGGCGAGAGGCTTGCGATCAACGAAAGCGTCGCGATGATGCCGACGGTCCAGCCTGCGATCGCGGGGACCCAGGAGTACCGGGATCTGGGACGCACCAGCGGCGGACTCGTAAGGGTCATAGGCCGCGAGAATATTCGCTGATCCCGGGAAATGGGTGTGACGCGCGAAAGCGCAGCTACCCGACCGGGCCGGTGAGTTTCTCCCCGGGGCCCTGCCCAGGCTCGTCGGGTGCCGCACTGGCTTCGCGGAACGCCAACTGCAGGCTCTTCAACCCGTCGCGGACGGGGCCCGCGTGCGGGCCCAGGTATTCCGCCGACGCCGTGACCAGGCCGGCCAGGGCCGTAATCAGCCTGCGGGCTTCGTCGAGGTCGCGATGCGGGCTGTCGTCGGGATCGTCTGCGGAAAGGCCCAGCTTCTCCGCTGCGGCGCTCATCAGCATCACTGCGGCCCTGGTGATGACTTCGACGGCCGGAATGTCGGCCAGCTCGCGAATGTTAGGAACCTCTGTCACGCCTGCTAGACTGGCATGCGCGACCGTCCCGGCATACGCCAGGGACAGCAAGTGGAGTCCCATCTCCCACCGCTGACCATATCGGTGCAGTGGTCCGGTCACAGGCACGGCAGTGTCTGTCCTGGTCGGCTTTGGGCCCTGCTTTATGCAGGGCTTCTGTCGTTTTGACGACAGAGCGCTGATGGAGCTGGGTTCCTCGAAGAGGACAACATAGGAGGCCCCATCAGCACTGAGACCCGTGTCAACGAGCGCATACGAGTACCTGAAGTCCGCTTGATCGGACCAGGTGGCGAGCAGGTAGGCATCGTGCGCATCGAAGACGCCCTCCGCGTCGCCGCAGACGCCGATCTCGACCTAGTCGAAGTAGCCCCGGACGCCAAACCGCCGGTCTGCAAGATCATGGACTACGGCAAGTTCAAATACGAGACGGCTCAGAAGGCGCGCGAGTCTCGCAAGAACCAGCAGCAGACCGTCGTCAAGGAACAAAAGCTGCGACCCAAGATCGACCCTCACGACTACGAGACCAAGAAGGGCCACGTGGTCCGCTTCCTGCAGGCGGGGTCGAAGGTCAAGGTCACGATCATGTTCCGCGGACGCGAACAGTCCCGGCCCGAACTGGGTTACCGGCTGTTGCAACGGCTCGGCGCCGACGTGGCCGACTACGGCTTCGTCGAGACGTCAGCCAAACAGGACGGACGCAACATGACGATGGTGCTGGCACCGCACCGCGGTGCGAAGACTCGCGCCAAGGCGGCGCAACAGGCCGAAGCTCCCGCGGAGCGGCGAGCCCCCGAAGAGCCAGACGTAACGCAGAACTGACCGACACACGACAGGACACACACCACATGCCCAAGGCGAAGACCCACAGCGGCGCCTCCAAGCGGTTCCGGCGCACCGGCACCGGCAAGATCGTCCGCGAGAAGGCCAACCGTCGGCACCTGCTCGAATACAAGCCGAGCACCCGCACCCGGCGCCTCGAGGGGCGCACCGACGTGTCGGCCAACGACACGAAGCGCGTCAAGAAGCTGCTGAACGGCTAGCTTCCGCGCTACGGAGCCTTCATCGACCCGTCAGACCGAACGAGAATAGGAACTACCCATGGCACGCGTGAAGCGCGCAGTCAACGCCCAGAAGAAGCGGCGGACAGTACTCAAGGCCTCGAAGGGGTACCGCGGACAGCGGTCCCGGCTGTATCGCAAAGCCAAAGAGCAGCAGCTGCATTCTCTGAACTATGCGTACCGTGACCGGCGTGCCCGCAAGGGCGAGTTCCGCAAGCTGTGGATCTCTCGAATCAACGCCGCGGCCCGCGCCAACGACATCACCTACAACCGGCTGATCCAGGGCCTGAAGGCCGCCGGCGTCGAGGTGGACCGCAAGAACCTGGCCGAGATCGCCGTCAGCGACCCGGCCGCCTTCACCGCTCTGGTTGAGGTCGCGGCGCAGTGCCGCCTCGACGAGGTTGGGCCCCTCGGCGAGGAACCGGCCAGTGCGACGCCGACCGACGTGGCGGTGCAGCTTGATCGCCGCCGCCACCCGGTCGGCGCGCTCGGTGAGCGTCAGGCAGCCTCGCCGAGGGGCCCAACCTCGTCGAGGCGGCACTGCGCCGCGACCTCGTCGCCGAGGTCTTCGTCACCGACGCCGCGGCGGACCGCTTCGGGTCGATGCTCACCGGCGTGCCCGTCCACATCGTCACCGAACGCGCCGCAAAGGCGTTGTCCGACACCGTGACACCGGTCGGGCTGGTTGCGGTGTGCGACATCCCGTCCACCAGCCTCGCCGATGTGCTGGCCGGCGGACCGCGGCTGATCGCCGTTGCCGCCGAGATCTCGGAACCCGGTAATGCCGGCACGCTGATCCGCATCGCCGACGCCATGGGCGCCGATGCCGTGGTGCTCGCCGGACACAGCGTCGACCCTTACAACGGCAAGTGCCTCCGCGCGTCGGCGGGAAGCATCTTCAACATTGCGGTGGTGGCCGAAACCGATTCCGGGGGAGCAGTTTCCGCGCTCGCCGACGCGGGGTTGCGCGTGTTGGCGACCACCGTGGACGGCGAGACCAGCTTGGACGACGCTGAGCTGGCCGGGCCGACAGCGTGGCTGTTCGGACCCGAATCCCACGGGTTGTCGGGGGAATTGGCTGCGAAGGCGACGCAGCGCGTCCGCATCCCCATGACCGGTGGGGCCGAGAGCCTCAACGTGGCCGCGGCGGCGGCGATCTGCCTGTATCAAAGCGCGCGCGCCCATCGCCGGTGACCCGCGAATGGCCACTTATTTGGCGCTTCAGGCCAAATCGCGTGCAGTAACTGGCCACTCGCGTGGTCGACGCTAACTAAGCAAGCCTCGGGCCACGTGGGTGATCTGCACCTCGTTGCTCCCCGCGTAGATCATCAGCGACTTTGCGTCGCGGGCCAGCTGCTCCACGCGGTACTCAGTCATATAGCCGTTGCCGCCGAACAATTGCACGGCATCCATCGCGACGTCGGTGGCCGCCTGCGAGCAGTACCACTTGATCGCCGATGCCTCGGCCAGCGAGATGGACGTCCCGGTCTGGGCCGCCTCGATGACCCGAAACAGCATGTTGCGCACATTCATTCGAGCGACTTCCATGCTGGCCAGCTTGAGCTGGATCAACTGGAACTGGGCGATCTCCTGACCCCACAGCTTACGGGTCTTCGCGTAGTCCACGCACAGCTTCAGGCACTCCTCGATGACACCAAGCGCCATCGCCGCGACGCCGATGCGTTCGGCGGAGAAGTTCGACCGCGCGCTGGCCCGCCCGTCGCCCGCGGAGCTATCCTCGGTCTCGCCGAGCAGCCGGTCGCGGCCCAGCCGAACATTGTTGAAGAACAGCTCGCCGGTACGCGAGCTGTGAATCCCCATCTTGCGGAACGGCTTTGACTGGACGAAGCCCTCCATGCCGCGGTCGAGGACGAAGGTGAGAACCTTGCGGTCGCGTTTGTCTGTGCCGTCGCCCTCGTCCAGCTTGGCGTAGACGACGACCACGTCGGCGTCGGGTCCGTTGGTGATGAACGTCTTCTGTCCGTTGAGGATATAATCGTCACCGTCGCGCACCACGTAGGACTTCATGCCACCGAAGGCATCCGATCCGGAGTCGGGCTCGGTGATCGCCCACGCACCGACCTTCTCGTAGGTGACCAGCCCTGGTAGCCAGCGTTCCTGCTGCGCGAGGGTGCCACGGCTGGCGATGGTCGGCACCGTCAAACCGAGGCTGACACCCATGCCGGTCACCACGCCCATACACACCCGGCAGAGTTCGCTGACGACCACGAAACCCATGCCCGCAGAGCCGCTGTCGCCGCCGAACATGCCGCCGGCTCCACCGCCGGCCTTCTCGGTACCGTCGCGCATTCGGGCCAGCCGCTTCTCCAGCGAATCCCGTGCGAGCGCATCGATGCCGAACGCGGCGAACAGCTTGCGGATGATGGGGTAGGGCTCCATCTCGCCGCTTTCCAGCGCATCGACGTGAGGCCGGACTTCTTTGTCTACGAACTCCCGCACCGCGTCGCGCACTGCGATATCGACGTCAGACCATTCGAGCATGGCAGCAGCTTATGCACACGCGAGAAGCAACTAGATTCAGGCGGCCGTCTTGCGGCCCCGCACAGGGCGTAGGCCGGCGAGCGAGAACGTGGTGTGCACCAGCGAGCCCGCACGGTCGAGCAGGCTTTTGCGCTGCGGAACATAGTGCATCGGCAGATCTCTGCGGTCGCGCGGCGGCGCCATGAATGCCGGCGCCTCGATCAGCGGTGCGTCATCAGGGATGCGCCCCGCCGCGCGGCGATACGCGGCGAGGGCGCGGGGGTGCAGCCGAATCTCGTCGGGCACAACGATGAACGCCATCTCGACCAGCTTGCCGAACAGTCGCAGCAGCACTTCGTCGCCGGGGGTCCATCGCATGCCCGCCTTCTCCCGGACCGCGGGGTCGAACAACCCGGCAGCAATCCACCGTTGCCCGGCCACCATCGGCTTGAAGAGCTGATCCCAGATCGGCGTCGGCATCAGCACGAACCACGGCTTGGGAATCCGGATTGAGAAGATGTCGAGCACGGCGCGGTTGATCTCGAGTTCGTCGCTGCACACTCGGTCCCAGTATTCGCAGAACTCCTCCCACGTTTCAGGCACCGGTCGCATGCTCATGCCGTACTGCGCGTACCACTGCACGTGTTCGTCGAAGAGTTGACGCTTCTCGGCTTCGGTCAGGCCGCCGCAGAAGTACTCCGCCACTTTGATCACCAGCATGAAGAAGGTGGCGTGCGCCCAGTAGAACGTCTCGGGATTCAGCGCGTGATAGCGCCGCCCGGCGGAGTCGACGCCCTTGATGGTGGTGTGGAAGCCCTTGATCTGCTGACCGGTTTCGGCGGCTCGATGCCCGTCGTAGACAACTCCCATGATCGGATAGACCGAGCGGGCAACCCGCTGCAGCGGCTCGCGCAGCAGGATGGAGTGCTCCTCGACGGCCGCACCAAGTTCCGGATACATGTTCTGCAGCGCGCCGATCCAGACGCCCAACATCCCGGTGCGCAGATCGCCGAAGTATTTCCAGGTCAGAGAGTCCGGTCCCAGCGGATCGACCGGTTCCGACCGCCTCGTCACTGTGCTGGCCGTCACAATTTCACGATACGAGTGACAACACTTGTTGTCCACGATTCCCGCGGGCGCGTCACGCCCCTGGTGCAGAGTCGATATCAGCGTGTGAGCAAAGTTAAATCCGGTCACCGCCCACGGCGTTTGCCCGCCGAAAGTGCAGGCATCTAACCTTGCGCAATGAATGTCGAATCGTTCGACGAACGATCCGGCGCTATCGAAGAGACCGACCAGGCACCGGATGACCCGGCTCCGCGGCGCTCGAAGGGGCCATTCCGCTGGCTACGCGATAGAAACCACGACCCCGGAGTGGTCGACTTCGTGAGGCGCGCGCGCCGCGCACTGCCCGGCGACCCCGACTTCGGAGATCCGCTGTCCGCGGACGGGGTTGGGGGACCGAGCGCCGCCGCCCGCGCGGCGGATCGTCTGCTCGAACGCCACGCGGCATCGCGCGAGGTCAGCCTGGCCGGCCTGCAGGTATGGCAGGCGCTCACCGAGCGTGCGTCCGGTAAGCCCGCCAATCGTGAGATGACACTGGTCTTCACCGACCTGGTCGGGTTCTCGGCGTGGGCGCTGAAGGCAGGCGATGACGCAACATTGAAGTTGCTGAGGCGAGTCGCGCAGGTCGTCGAGCCGCCGCTGCTGGAGGCGGGTGGGCAGATCGTCAAGCGAATGGGCGACGGAATCATGGCGGTGTTCGCTGATCCCGCCACCGCCGTGCGTGCGGTTCGAACCAGCCTCGATGCTGTGAAAGATGTTGAGGTCGAGGGTTACACACCACGGATGCGTGTCGGCGTACATACCGGCCGCCCGCAGCGCATCGGCTCGGATTGGCTCGGCGTCGACGTCAACATCGCGGCCAGGGTAATGGAGCGCGCAGCCCGAGGTGGCCTGATCGTGTCGCAGGCGACTATGGACCGTATTCCCGAAGAGGAATTCGAGGCGCTCGGCCTGACCGCCAAACGAATTCGTAAACAAGTGTTTTTGCCCAGGCAAGAAGGGGTGCCCACGGATCTGGCGATGTACCGCGTGAGAACTCGCAGAGAGTTGCCAGGTGAGGATGAGGAGGACGGAGACATCGCCGACGCATAGTGGTCGGCGAGATGGTGTCTACCGTGCTGCGGGCGCTGGCTCGGACCCGCGTGACGGTCGTCTACGCGGTGATGCTGGCCGCCATGACGACCGCGTTGCTGGCGCTGGGGCCCGCGATCCAGAACCGGATCATCAGCCATGCCAGCACCAACCTGCACAATCTCAGCCGCGGCCACGTCGGCACCCTGCTGGTCAGCGCCTTCGTTGTCGATGCCGGCCCCATCTACGTGTGGCTTCCCGGCCTGGTGTGTCTTCTCGCGCTCGCCGAACTGCTGTGGTGCAGCCTGCGCCTCGTCGTGGCGTTCGCGACCGGCCACATCGGCGCCACGCTGCTGGTCGCCGCCGGTCTCACTGCGGCGGTCGAGCTCGGCTACCTGTCAACCGATGTCACCCGGGCCACCGATGTCGGGATGAGCTACGGCGCGTCAGCCGTGTTGGGATCGCTCAGCGCGGCGATCCCGCGGCGATGGCGGCCGGCGTGGACGGGCTGGTGGGTGGCGGTCGCGGTGGCAGTAATGATCGTCGGCAGGGATTTCACCGATATCGGCCATTCGGTGGCGTTGCTCCTCGGAATGGCGACCGCCACCCGGTTCGGGCATGCCACCGGCTGGACTCCGGTGCGGTACCTGCTGCTCGTGCCGGCGTCGTCGTTCGGGTTCCTGATGCTCGCCGACAGCACTGTCGCCCTGGTCGCCGGCGCGGGACTCGGCGTGCTCGCAGCGCTGCTTGCCGAGACGGTCATGCGACGGCCGATTCGGCGGACCGTCAGCACCGAGTGGCACGCTTCGGCCCGACGTCGCGTGACGTCGCTCTCATCCGGCGATCACCTATGATCGCCGAGTGGCTGATCAGCCCATAGATCTATCCGAGGAAGCGCTGGCCAAGGTGGTCAGTGCGGCCAAGCATGCCTTCGATCTGGCCGACGACCTCGATGCGCTTGCCCGCGCCAAGACCGAGCACTTGGGTGACCGATCGCCGCTCGGGTTGGCGCGGCAGGCGCTGGGATCGCTGCCCAAGGCCGACCGCGCCGACGCCGGCAAGCGAGTGAATGTTGTCCGCGCCGAGGCGCAGCGCAACTACGACGAACGACTCGGGGTGCTGCGAGCCGAGCGTGACGCCGCGGTACTGGTCGCCGAGAGCATCGACGTGACGCTGCCGTCGACGCGCCAGCCGATCGGCGCCCGGCACCCGATCACGATTCTCGCCGAGCATGTCGCCGACACCTTCATCGCGATGGGCTGGGAATTGGTGGAGGGACCCGAGGTCGAGACCGAGCAGTTCAACTTCGATGCTCTGAATTTCCCGCCGGACCATCCTGCGCGCAGCGAACAGGACACGTTCTATATCGCTCCGGACGGGTCGCGGCAGGTGCTTCGCACCCACACCTCACCCGTGCAGATCCGCGCGCTGCTCGACCGCGAGCTACCGGTGTACATCGTTTCGATCGGCCGCACCTTCCGCACCGACGAGCTGGATGCCACCCATACCCCGGTTTTTCACCAGGTCGAAGGGCTCGCGGTGGACAAGGGCCTGACGATGGCACATCTGCGGGGGACGCTGGACGCTTTCGCCCGATCGGAGTTCGGGCCGCACGGCCGCACCCGGTTCCGGCCGCACTTCTTCCCGTTCACCGAGCCGTCGGCCGAGGTCGATGTGTGGTTCGAGAACAAGAAGGGCGGTCCCGGCTGGGTGGAGTGGGGCGGCTGCGGAATGGTGAACCCGAACGTGTTGCGCGCCTGCGGGATTGATCCCGAGGTGTACTCCGGCTTCGCCTTCGGCATGGGATTGGAGCGCACGCTGCAGTTCCGCAACGGCATCCCCGACATGCGCGACATGGTCGAGGGTGACATCCGCTTTTCGCTGCCGTTCGGGGTGGGCGCCTGATGCGACTTCCGTACAGTTGGCTGCGGGACGTCGTGCAGGCCGGCGCACCGGATTGGGACGTTCCCGTCGACGAACTCGAGCAGGCTCTGATTCGCATCGGCCACGAGGTCGAAGAGGTCGTCCCCGTCGGCCCGGTCAGTGGCCCGCTGACCGTCGGCAGCGTTCTCGAGATCGAAGAACTCACCGAGTTCAAGAAGCCGATCCGCGCCGTGAAGGTCGACGTCGGCGAGACGCAGCCCCGCGATATCGTCTGCGGCGCAACGAATTTTGCCGTCGGCGATCTGGTCGTCGTCGCGCTGCCAGGAACGACATTGCCGGGCGACTTCACGATCACGGCGCGGAAAACCTACGGCCGCACATCCGATGGAATGATCTGCTCGACCGCCGAGCTGAACCTCGGCACCGAC
>LZSH01000345.1 GCA_001665255.1 Mycobacteriaceae bacterium 1482268.1
TGAACCAGGCCGTCATGCGTGACCTCCTCGCCCTTCAGCAGCCGGCGGATTACCGTCACGCACTCGACGAGGCGCTGGTCGCGCACGTCCTTTCGCGGCCATGCCTCGCCGGTGATTCGCTCGTTGGATGCTTCGCCCGAGCCCAGAGCCGCCCACAAGCGCCCCGGGAACATCTGCGCGAGCGTGGCAATCGCCTGAGCGATGATCGCAGGGTGGTACCGCTGGCCCGGTGCGTTGACCACGCCGAACGGCAGCTGGGTCGTCGCTAGTGCCGCGCCGAGAAACGCCCAGGCGAAACCAGACTCAGCCTGTCGTTGGCTCCACGGACTGAAGTGGTCCGACGACATAGCGGCGGTGAAGCCGGCTCGTTCGGCCCGTTGAACATCCCGCAGGAGCTGGGCAGGACTGATCTGCTCGTGCGAACAGTGGAACCCGATGACCGTCATGCTCGCGAGTACCCATTCTCGATAACAGCGCGAGCCCCGATGTTGGGATCGGTAGCGACGCCAGCGATGTCCACTGGCACGTACAAGATCAACAAATCATCAAGTCCTGCGAACCCCCGCCAGCGCACACTGATGCGATGGGCGGTCCGCGAAGCCGCTAGAACAAAAGGAAACACGATGAACACCAGGAAAATCCTGAAACGAGGAATCGTCGGGTTGACGACGGCCGTGCTGGTGTCCGGCGGTGTCGGTCTGGCCGGTACCGCCCAGGCGGGACCATCCCTGCCACCGCACACATGGTGCCCGGGCAATTCCATGATGTACTCCACGTACGATCTCTCATCAGGACCAGGGCTTAAGTACCAATGGGACATGAACGTCTGCCATACGTGGTATTGGGTCAACGGGACCGGCAACGTTCCCTACGACGGCCATCTACCGAGCGATGTGTGGGACGGACCGGATGGGCCTCCCGCCAAAGGGAATTCATGCGACTTCTGCTGGTAAGCAGCTGACGAAATGTTGAGTCTGCGAACGAACCACCTCGCAGACCGCGCCTAAACTCTGACGGCCTCAATCAGAAACTCCGACATTCCTCCAGGGAGGGGTTGACGCGAGAAGGACTTGAAACCGGCTTCCTCCAACCAGGCTGTCCATTCGGCCCATGTGCGGATCATTCCCTCGCCGGAGGCGAGGGTCAAAAAGTACGCCGATAGGTGCGCAACGAAAGGCGGACCCATCTCGTCGTCGTCTTGTAGCGCATCGATCACATAGAGACTCGCGCCCGGCCGAAGCGCCCGCGCGGCCTTCGCGAGCATGTTGCGAATCTTCTCTTCGGACCAGATTCCGAGGAACCGCGAGAATAAAATCGCGTCGAACCCTTCGGGGAACTCCTCCGCGAAACAGTCTCCGCCGACCGCCGTGACCCTGTCGCCCATACCCTGCTCCGTCAGGCGGGCGCTGGTGGTCTCCGCGACGGTCGGAAGGTCCAGTACGGTCACGTGCAAGTCAGGCCACCGCCCCGCGAGAGCGATGGCATTCATGGCCTCGCCACCGCCCACATCCAACAAGCTGCGGTGGTGCGACAGGTCGACCGTTCCCGCGAGGAAGGCCGCGGTACCTAACGATACGAGGCTCATCATCTCGTGGAAAATCGTCTCCAACGGGGGGTTTTCTGCGAGACGCATATAGAGGTTCGGCGCAGTTCCCGGGATCTCCTGCAGCCCGACGTTGGTGTTGGTCTTGAGTGCCTCCGCGAATCGCGCCATGGGGCGATACTGGATATGGTTTGCCATTCGCACGGCGGGCACCATGTTCGCCGGATTGGCCTTTGAAAAGAACCGCTCCGCGCCGGATGTGTTGAAGTATCGATCGCCCTCCTTTCGGAGCAGGCCGACCGCGCCGCAGCCGAGCAGGAGGATACGCGCGGGCTGATTCTCGAGCCTCAGGCGCTCGGCTATCTCTGCGCGCGTGAGGCCCGGCGAGCCTGAGAGCACCGTGAAAAGGTCGAGTTCGACTGCGGCAGCCAGGAATTGGAAATAGTACATCCCGAGAAATAGATCTAGAATCGCGCTTTCGTCCTGTTCGGTAAGCTGTTTCATGCCGGGCTCCATGTGCCGAATAGTCGAATATTCGGTAGTAGCATCGCATATTTCGAAAATTCGGGGTTACGAAAATCATGTGAGCGGCAACGGGTTTGCGCAGACCAGTTGGGCGCGCCGAGCGTCGAATATTAGACCGTGGGCGGGGTGGCCGGAACGCACCCGGCGCGGTCAGGCAGCGCGGACGCGGAACACCTCGGTGTCTTCCGGAATTCCCTTCAGCCGTTGAGGTCCGAGGCTTTCGAACCGCAACGTGGAGCCGGCTGACAGGTCACGCACGGTCCGACTGGTGAGCACTTCGCCGGCTTGAGCCATTGCACTTATCCGCGCGCCGACATGGACGGCCATCCCGCTCCATTCGGCGCCGCGCTTTTCGCACTCTCCGACATGGATCCCCGCACGTATCCGGATGCCGACCGTCGCCAGGGCCGGTATCAACTCCAGGCCGCAGCGAGCGGCTTTAGTAGGCCCATCGAATAGTGCGAACACGCCGTCGCCGGTGTGCTTGGCTCGGCGACCTCCGTATTTGGCCAGAAGGCGGTCGACAACGCGATCATGTGCATCGAGCGCCTGCCGCCAGCGGGCGTCACCTTTAGCGCTGAGCAATTCGGTCGAACTGACGATGTCTGTGAACAAGACCGTCGAGAGCACTCGCTCGGTTGACTCCTCGTGTTCGCCGCACACAAAGTCAAGGATCGCGTCGGCCATCTCGTCATCGAGCAGTCCATGCGGCCCTGGCCGAAGCTCTCGGAAATCAGCGTTCGGCATGGCGTCCGCCAATCCCTTCGAAGCCTCCAGAGGCGCGAACCGGTCACCGTCTCGGCCGAGAACCAGCGTCGGGACCCGTACCGCATCGAGAATCGACCGCACGTCGATGTCGGCCCACGCTTCAAGAAGCATCCACGCCATGGTGGGACTGGCCGAACTCCGTTGAGCCTTTCCGTACAGTTCGCGAAATCCTGGTACCTCGGCCAATTCGCCAAGAAAGAAATCGGCTAAAGCACCTTCGCCCCAGTGAGTTTCGACCTCCCTCTGCATCTCGGCGATCTGGGCGCGCGTCACACCCCAACGGTAATCAGGTGGATCCGGCGAGAAGCGTGGAAGCGTGCCGTACAGCACCATTGACCGCACTCTCTCCGGATACGTCGCCGCGAACAAAATGCTCATCGGACCGCCCTCGGACATACCGAAAAGCGCCGGACACTGGGCGTCCGCAGCATCCATCACAGCGCGAAGGTCGTCCATCCGCTCATCCAGCGACGGAACATGGCTCGCGGGGTCAGATACTCCGGTGCCCCGCTTGTCCCACGCGATCAGGCGGGTCTGGCGGGCGAGGAGTTCAGGAAAAAACGCGAACATTCCCTCAAGCCCCGGCATATCCCAGCCGTCACAATTACTGATCCAGCCCGGAATCCAAACCAAAGTCGGATCTTTGTCGCCCCAGACGCGATATGCGAGACGCACCGATCCGTTTCGCGCGTAGTGCACGTGGTCGTCGCTCACAGAGATATCCTGGCACCGAGCTGGGGACTAGGCGTGAAATCGGCAGTTAGGCACTCTTCGGAATGCGTCGGTATGCCGCGGTGATGCCCTGCGAGAGCCCCGCTGCTGTCGGCGTCTTGACGCCGATCGATTCTGCATAAGCGACTGACGGCCTGCGCCACCGTCGTGCCTCCTCCTCCTGCCACCGCGATCTCCGCTTCACCAACGCGTGCCAAAGCAAGCGGCTTCTTGGCACGTCCCGCCGTAGCGCTGTGCGGGAAATTCCACGGTTTGTGCGCACACGAGAATGCACACCACTTTCCGCGGTCAAGAGGCGAGTGGCTGACGCCCGCGAGGCGCAGAATTGCAACAGGAATGAACGGAGGATTGGCGAAAATGAAAGCGAACGTAGGCGATTGGTTAGTGATCAAGGGGAGGACGACTGAGCGCGCGGACCAGCGGGGGCTTATCACGGAGGTGCATTCTGCTGACGGCTCGCCTCCCTACGTGGTGCAGTGGGTGGTCACAGGCCATGTCGCGACCGTGTTCCCCGGTCCCGACGCCATCGTCGTGAGCCCTGAGGAGCAGCAGGCAGCGGACAACCGGACACAGGAACGGGTACGCCGCGCCACCGATAAGTAGTGCTGATCAGGATAAGTTGATCGGTGGGTACTTCCCCTACCGACGCTGTGCGGGACTCGGCGGGACATCACGCGCTCACCGCGATCGGCGCCTCCGTGCCCGTCGCCAGCACGGTGATTGACGACGAGTAGCTGCCGGTCGCCTCGTCAAAGGACTTAGTGGTCAAGTAGACCCGGGTGCCATCGGAGCTGAACGCCCGGCTGTCGAAACTGCCGTCCAGTGTGATCGGTTCACCCACTACCGTGCCCGTCTGTGTGTCGATCACCGTAAAGGTGGTCGACGCGGAGCCGTCGGGATTCTCCCCGCTGGTGAACTGGTAAGCGCGCGACCCGTCGGCGCTGTACGAGAGCCCGTTGCTGTCGTAGACGTACGACCCCACCCTGCTGCCGGGAACCGTGATTGGATCCCCGACGACAGTGCCGGTGTCGCTGTCGATCACGACGGCCACAGTCGATGTGGTGCCGTCGGGGTTGGTCACCGTGGTCTGCTGAATTGCGCGTGGAGTCTTGCTGGAGCGGATTGTGCCCGCGGCGGGCTTGCCGGGAATATCGATGGTCCGGACCGCACCGGTCTCGGTATCCACGATGGTGACCCGAGTCAGGTCCGAGCCGTCTGCAGCCTGGGTCCAGCTGGTCGTGTACTGAAGGCCGCCAACTTTGTTCATCCATGTCGCTGGGTAACCCGTTGGGACACCTGCAATCTCGATGGGTTCGCCCACGAGTTGTCCCGTGTCCAGGTCGATCGCCGCCAGGTAGGTCGTCACTGCGGACGGATCCGGCTGGCCATCGACCATCTCGTAGCGGGCGGTCATCAGATATAGGACATCCGACTCGGTGTCGTAGCCGCTGGCAGACGCGTAGCCCGGCAGCACTATGGGCTGGCTGTTCGTCCCGGGCACGATCACGATCGTCGAAATCGTCGAGGGGTCCGGATCGGTGGCCGAGTCAGCGGTGACGAGCACGATAACGGGATGACCGTCGATGGTGGCCGATCCGCTGGTAACGGGATAACCCTCCGCGAACACGGAATTGTCTAGCACCTCACCGGTGTTCGGGTCGATGACGTTCAGTCGGGTGACCGGGAAGCCGGACGCGCCCGGCTCGTCGGAGGTCAGTTGGTAGAGCTCGGTGCCGTCCGCGTTGGCGTAGGCCGGGCCTGCCGGCGCGCCGTTGAGTGGGAGTGGTGTTGCGCCGATGAGCGCACCGGTTTCGCCGTTCACCATGGCGACCTTCGTCGTCTTCGTTCCGTCCTCATTGTCGACCTCGGTGGTGACGTACACCCGAGACTTGTCGGCGTTGTAGCCGAGGTACTTGAAATCACCCTCCACTGTGACCGGCGCGCCGCCGGCCACCTCACCGGTGTGGTTGTCAACGATCGCGAGCGATGTGACCGTGCCGTCGCTGCTTGTCAGGTAGCGACGGGGTCCGTCGTCGTAATAGTTCCAGCCGGATTTCGGCTCGCCAGTCATAGTCACAGGCTGGCCCAGAACGGATCCGGTCTCGGGGTCGATGACCGCGAAGGTGTTGGTGTTGTCGTCGTAGTTATGGCCCGTGTAGTAGAGACGCGAGCCGTCGGTGCTCGGCTGGGCATATCCGATGCCATTCAGCGGGTTGGTTTGGCCGACGACCGTCCCGCTCTTGGCGTCGATTAGCGCGAACGTCGTGGTCTGATTTTCGTGGTCGACGGACGTCAAGCGGATCTGCGAGCGGTCTTCAGTGAATTGGAATTGGTTTAGGTAGCCGTCGGAAATAGTCGGCTGCTCCATCACGTCTCCGGTTTCGGTATTCACGACGTAGAAGGAGCTGGTGTTGTGGACGTAGTCGTTGCTCGTCACGTAGACGCGCGTGCCGTCCTCGCTGAACGCGTGGGCATAGGTATAGCCATCGGTCACGATGGGCTGACCAACCACCTTGCCCGTCTCCGGGTCGATGACGGTGACGTGCCCCCCGGTGTAATTAGTTCCGTCCCAGTTGTAGCTCGTAACGATGGCGCGGCTGCCGTCTTCGTTGTAAGTGACCCAACTCGACTGGTCATCCACCTGAATCGGCTGGGCCACCAGCGTCTCGTTGGCGGTGTCGATGACGGCGACCTGGCTGGTGCCGTCATAGTGGTTCATAGTCACGAAAGCACGGTCGCCTTTCGGCAGGAATGTCATTGAGGCGTACGTGTCGTTACCCAGATCGATTGGTGTGGCCGCGGTGCCGGTCGCGGTGTCGATGCTCGTCAGCGTCGCCTGGGATCCGTGATCGAGGGTGTAGACGTGGCTGCCGTCGTTGCTGACATAGAAGTCCGTGTTGCTGTAATACGGTCGGCTGATAGGCGTGCCCACCAGTTCACCGTTCTCCGTGTTGATGATCCGCACGGATTTCTCTTGGTATGGGTTCGAAGATGTGGTCATCAGGATGACCCGCTTGCCGTCGGCACTGTATTGGATGTTGCTGTAGCTGGCGTTTTCGACGGTGACCGTGTCGCCGAGCTGCTGCCCCGTTTCGGTGTCGATCACCGCGAAAGACGCGGTATTCGATGTCGAATAACGGTCGACGCTGCTGAACAGGTAAGCACGGGTGCCGTCGTCGCTCAACTTGTAGTAGCCGTAGCGACCGTCGACGGTGACGGGCCCCCCCAGCTGCTCGCCGGTGGCCGCGTCGATCACCGCGAACGTCGCGCTGTCGTTCGCGTCGTCGTGGGACATCACATAGATGCGCTTGCTGTCTTTACTGAACTGCGCGGAACCGCTGCTGCCGTCGATGGCGACGGGGTTACCCACGCGCGTACCGGTTTCGGTGCTCACGACCGTCACCGCAACAGAATTGCTTCCGTCTTCGTTCTGCACGCTGCTCAGTTCGACGGCTGTCTTCTGGTCGGGGGAAATCACCGGGCCGTAGTACGAGCTGATCGGGTTCCCTTCCATCGGTATCGAGCCGCCGATGACATGCGGGATGTTCTCCGCGTCGATGGTCGCCGACACCGGC
>LZSH01000346.1 GCA_001665255.1 Mycobacteriaceae bacterium 1482268.1
CAGCACCGTGTCGCACAGGAACGCGTGCAGTTGCCGGAGGTTGGCTACACCGCCCTGGGCGAGATACACGTGCGCCTCGCTGCGCACCGCCGAGCCCGAGATGCTGGAGTTGCTCGCATCGGCCGACGCGATGGTGACCACGGTGCTGGCCGCGGGCGGAGCGGTCCCGGCCACTGTGACGGCAGGCGGTGACGACGACACCTGGAACGTGGCACACCTCGCCGGATTGGACATCCCGATCCTGCAGGGACTCTGTCTGACCAGTTCGCGGAGCCAGTGGCACGACAACGACGACGGGCTGAGCCCTCTCGACGTCGCGACACAGGTGGCGGTTCCGGAGTTCGACGGCCGGGTCATCACAGTCCCGTTCTCGTTCAAGGAGATCGACGACGAGGGCCTGATCTCGTATGTCGCCGACCCCGAACGCTGCGCCCGGGTGGCCGGCCTCGCGGTGCGCCACGCACGGCTGCGTCGCATTGCACCCAAGGCCAAACGTGTCGCGGTCGTCTTCTCCGCTTATCCGACCAAACACGCCCGCATCGGCAACGCGGTCGGACTCGACACACCGGCCAGCGCCGTCGTGCTGCTGCGCGCGATGCGCGATGCCGGCTATGACATCGGTGACATCGGCGGCATCCCGGGCGTCGATGCCCAAGACGGAGACGCGCTGATTCACGCGCTGATCGAGCGCGGCGGCCAGGACCCGGACTGGCTCACCGACAGTCAACTCGCCGGCAACCCGATTCGGTTGTCCTCCAAGGATTATCGCGCATGGTTCGCCACCCTGCCAGCGGAGCTGACCGACACCATCGAACAACATTGGGGTCCGGCGCCCGGGGATCTGTTCGTCGACCGCACGCGCGATCCGGACGGCGAGATCGTCATCGCCGCGATGCAGGCCGGCAACGTCGTGCTGATGGTGCAGCCGCCGCGGGGCTTCGGCGAGAACCCGGTCGCCATCTATCACGACCCGGATCTGCCGCCGAGCCATCACTACCTGGCGGCGTATCACTGGCTGGACAAGGGTTTTCGTGCTGACGCGATCGTTCACCTTGGCAAGCACGGAAACCTGGAGTGGCTTCCGGGCAAGACGCTCGGTATGTCGGCGGCGTGCGGCTCCGACGCGGCGCTGGGCAACATGCCGCTGATCTATCCCTTCCTCGTCAACGACCCCGGCGAGGGCACGCAGGCCAAACGGCGCGCCCACGCCACCCTCGTCGACCACCTCATTCCGCCGATGGCACGCGCCGAAAGTTACGGCGACATCGCGCGATTGGAGCAGCTGCTCGATGAGCACGCCAACATCGCCGCGCTCGACCCCGGCAAGCTGCCCGCGATCCGCCAGCAGATCTGGACGCTGATGCGGGCCGCCGAGATGGACCGCGATCTGGGCCTCGCCGAACGGCCGGAGGACGACTCCTTCGACGACATGCTCCTGCACGTCGACGGTTGGCTCTGCGAGATCAAGGACGTCC
>LZSH01000347.1 GCA_001665255.1 Mycobacteriaceae bacterium 1482268.1
ACACACCTCTGCTGAGCCGATGGCCTTCTCGACGTCGTCCACCTCGACACAAATGTGGTGCAGCGCGGGATCATGCCCGGCGGAATGGAATTCGCCTACGTCAGCGCCGAGACCGCCGGCGTTCCCTACATCGAGATCGCGCACATACCGCCCGACATCAAAGCCTTCTTCAACCACATCAAACAGGAGCAGCAGTGACGCCCGACGAGCGCCCGCGCGAGGAGAAATCGATGTCGCAGATCCCCGAAACCGTTGACGCGGCCGAGGTGACGAATTGGTCCGACGAGGTCGATGTCGTGGTCATCGGATTCGGCATCGCCGGTGGGTGCGCGGCGGTGAGCGCGGCCGCCGCGGGCGCCACGGTGCTGGTGCTGGAGAAGGCCTCCGCCGCGGGCGGCACCACGGCGATGGCCGGCGGCCACTTCTATCTCGGCGGCGGCACCGCGGTGCAGCGGGCGACCGGGCACGACGACTCCCCGGAGGAGATGTATGCCTACCTCGTCGCAGTGTCGCCGGAGCCCGACCACGAGAAGATCCGTGCGTACTGCGAGGGCAGCGTCGAGCACTTCAACTGGCTTGAGGACCTGGGCTTTCAGTTCGAGCGCACCTTCTATCCGGGGAAGATCGTCGTCCCGCCCGGCACCGAAGGGTTGTCCTATACCGGCAACGAGAAGGTCTATCCGTTCACCGAGAAAGCAAAGCCGGCCCCGCGCGGCCACTCGGTGCCGGTGCCCGGTGAGCTGGGCGGCGCCGCCATGGTCATCGATCTGCTCGTCAAGCGCGCCGACGAACTCGGTGTGCAGACCCGCTACGAGACCGGCGCGACGAACCTTGTCGTGGAACAGGGGCCGGACGGCAGCCGCGTTGTCGGTGTGCGCTGGAAGCACTTCGGCGAGACCGGCCAGATCAAGGCCAAGGCGGTCATCATCGCCGCGGGCGGGTTTGCGATGAATCCCGAGATGGTTGCCCAGCACACTCCTGCGCTCGGACAGAAGCGGCGCACGAAGCACCACGGCGTCGTGGAGCCCTACATTCTCGGCAATCCGAACGACGACGGCCTCGGCATCCGGCTGGGGGTTTCCGCCGGCGGAGTGGCGAAAAACCTTGACCAGCTGTTCATTACCGCCGCCGCGTACCCGCCGGAGATCCTTCTCACCGGCATCATCGTCAACAAGGACGGTCAGCGGTTCGTCACCGAGGACTCCTACCACTCCCGCACGTCTGCGTTCGTGCTCGAGCAGCCCGATCAGATCGCGTATCTCATCGTCGACGAAGAGCACATGCAGATGCCCGAGATGCCGCTGATCAAGTTCATCGACGGTTGGGAAACCGTCGAGGAGATGGAAACGGCGCTGGGCATTCCCGAAGGGAATCTGGTCAAGACCCTCGACCGCTACAACGAGTACGCGGCGCGGGGGGAAGATCCCGACTTTCACAAGCAGCCGGAATACGTTGCGCCCCAGACCAAGGGACCGTGGGCGGCGTTCGACCTGTCGCTGGGCCGGGCGATGTACTCGGGTTTCACCATGGGTGGTTTGGCGGTGACGCTCGACGGCCAGGCTCTGCGCGAAGACGGAAGCGTGATCCCTGGTCTGTATGCCGCAGGCGCCTGCGCCTCCAACATCGCGCACGACGGAAAGGGTTACTCGAGCGGCACCCAGTTGGGCGAAGGGTCGTTCTTCGGCCGTCGCGCCGGAACCCACGCGGCCCGCAGCTAACCGGCGCGAGCCGCCACAGTCACACCGGAGCGGGTTCGGTTTCCCTGCCCTCCACCCGGCCGAAGCGCCAATCGCCGCCGCCGAGGAGTTCCAGTTCGTGCGTGTGATGCCGCTCGACCGTGCTGCGATGACTGACGCTGACCAGGATGGTGTCCGGCAGCTCGGTTCGCACCAGCGTATAGAGAAGGTATTCCAGTCCTTCGTCGAGCGCCGAGGTGGCTTCGTCCAGGAAGACCGCCTTCGGTTTTGTCAGCAGCACGCGCGCGAACGCGATCCGCTGCTGCTCACCTGGGGAGAGCACCTTCGCCCAGTCCTGTACCTCGTCGAGCCGGTCGACCAGGTGTGGCAGGGCGACCTTCTCCAGGGTGCGTCTGAGCGTCTCGTCATCAATCGTGCCCTCCTCGTTCGGGTAGCTCACGACGGCGCGCAGGTCACCGAGTGGGACGTAAGGCATCTGCGAGAGGAACATCGTCTCGTTCGGGCCGCATGGCCGCGTCAGCGTTCCGGAGGTGAACGGCCAGAGCTCGGCCAGGCTGCGCAGCAGCGTCGTCTTGCCGACGCCCGATGGACCGGTGACGACGCAGGTGTCGCCGACCTCGAGGCGCAGATCGAGCGGATTGATGAGCTGCTTGCCGTCGGGTGTCCGCACCTCGACATCGCTGAGGACGACGGTGCCGTCGACGCACGGCGTGGTCGTGATCTCGGGCAGCGCACGGCCTTCGTCGTTCGCCGTGACCAGTCCGTAGAGGCGGATGATCGCGGCGCGATAGCCGGCGAACATGTCGTAAGCGTTACGGAACCACGACAGGCCGCTTTGGATCGAGCCGAATGCCGAGGCGGACTGCGTCATCGCGCCGAGCATGATCTCACCGCTGTAGAAGCGCGGGAACTGCAGCAGATAGGGCAGCGGCACAATCAGCTGGCCCATCGACCAGTTCCACCCGTTGAAGCCGAGAGACCTCGCCACGTAGCGCTTGTAGTTGTCGACGACGGGCCGAAACAGCTTGCGTAGACCCGTGCGTTCGGCGACCTCGCCGCGGTAAAAAGCGACTGCTTCGGATGAGTCACGCAGCCGGACCAGGGCATACCGGAACGCCGCGTTGAACTTCTCGTTGCTGAAGGACAGCCAGATGATCGGACGGCCCACCCAGAAGGCGATGACCGAAGCGAAGAGCACGAAAACGATGCCGATCCAGAACATCGCTCGCGGAATCCCGACGTGAACCAGGGGGATTTCCAATGGCCCGGAGAGGTTCCACAGGATCGCGGTGAACGAAAGTATCGATGCCACGGCGTTGATCGCGCCGAACAGCAGGGTGTTCTGCGAGTAGTAGTAGGGGACGTTCGGTAATGGCCCGTTGTTGGCGGTGAAGATGTCGATGTCGGACTGGATGCGCTGATCGGGATTGTCGATCTTGTCGTCGATGAACCGGGCACGGTAGTACGCCTTGCCGTCCAACCAGTCGCCGGTGAGCCGGTCGGTGAGCCAGGCCCGCCATGCGAGGCAGAACCGTTGCACCAGCCACATATCGAACAGCAGCCGCGCGATGAAGAGGGTTGCGAGCACGGAGAACACCAGGATCGCTACGTAGAAGCCGTGTTTGCCTGATTCCTTGAGCGCGTCGTCGTGGGTGCTGAGTCCACCGGCGACAGCCTGGAAGGCGTTGGACATGTCGTTGCTGTAGAAGCTGAGAAGCACGTCGACGCGCACGCCCAGCAGGACCACGAACAGAATCAGACCCAGCCATGCCCAGACTTTCACGCTTTCCGCGCCGACGAAGTAGTCGCTAGTGATGCGCCAGAACTGCCTGCCCCATGTGGTGAGGCGAGCGATGAGGACGCAGATGATCAAGGTCACCACTGCAGCAATTGCCCAGGCTTTCGCGACCCAGATCAGCGATACCCAGAGCTCATTTCCCCAGTCGAGCGTCGGAGTCCACATTTCCGATTCCATGCGGGCAAGGTACCTCGACAGGCTTGCGTCAGCCGCCCGGACACCTCAACTGCGAGTGGTCAGCGGCTCGAGCCGCCATTCGCCGGCGCCGACGAGCTCGAGCTGGCGGGCGTGGAACTGCTCGACGGTCGCCCGATGGCTCACGCTGACCACAATCGTCTCCGGCAGCTCGGCGCGGATCAGCTCGTACAGGGTCAGCTCGAGGCCCTCGTCCAGCGCCGAGGTCGACTCGTCGAGGAAGACCGCCCGCGGCTGGGTCAGTAGGATGCGGGCGAAGGCGATGCGCTGCTGCTCGCCGACGGAGAGCACCTTGCCCCAGTCGCCGACCTCGTTGAGCCGGATCGCCAGGTGCGGGAGCGCGACCTTGACCAGTGCCTGCTGGATTTCGCGGTCACCGATCGTGCCCTCGTTGGGGTAGGACGCGACGGCGCGCAAATCGCCGAGCGGAAGATACGGCAGCTGCGGCACGAACATCGCGGCCTGTCTGCCCGCGGGTAGCTGCACGCGTCCGCTGACAAACGGCCACAGGCCCGCCAGGCTCTGCAGCAGCACGGTCTTGCCGACTCCGGACGGTCCACTGACCAACAGCGTGTCACCGGGTTGAAGACGCAGATCAAGTGTCCGAACGAGATTGGCGCCGTCGGGCGTATTCACCTCGACGCCTTCGACATCCAGCTCACCGTCTGCGGAGCCGGCCGTCGTCACCTGGCTGAACGTGCGGGCGCGCGCGTTCTCCTCGATCAGCCCGTCGAGTCGGATCACTGCCGCGCGGTAGCCGGCGAATTCGTCGTAGGCCTCACGGAAGAAGGACAGCGCGTTGTGGATCGTGACGAACGCCGTGGCCGACTGGATGACGTCGCCGAAAGAGATCTGGCGGGCAAAGAGGCGCGGCGCCTGCACGACATAGGGCAGCGGGTTGATCGCCTGGCTCACCGTCAGATTCCAGCCGGTGAATCGCACCATGCGGTTGAGCCAGTTGCCGTAGTTCGCCATCACTTCCGCGAGCCTGCCGCCGAGCAGCCGGCGCTCGACGTTCTCGCCGCGGTACAGGCCGATGGCCGCGCTGGCATCACGCACACGCACCAGCGCGTAGCGGAAGCCGGCGTTGCGCAGTTCGTTGAGGAAACTCAATCGGATCAGCGGCCTGCCGATGACGAACGCAATGACGGTGGCGGCCAGCACGTAGCCGATGACGATCCAGAACAGCGCGCGCGGAAGCGTGAAACCGGCCAGCGTCAGCGAGCCGGACAGGTGCCACAGAATGGCGCCGAATGCGATCACCGACAGCACCGCCCCGACCGCTCCGAACAGCAGCGTGTTGCCCGAGCCGTAAGCCGGATTATTCGTCTGGCCACCGACTCCCGTCGTGAAGATGTCGATGTCCTGCTGGATGCGTTGGTCGGGGTTGTCATTGGGCCTGCGCAGGAACTGGCGCCGGTAGTAGGCGAAATCGCCGAGCCAGTCGTCAATCAACCGGTCGCTCAACCAGATTCGCCATCGCATGATGAACCGCTGCATCAGATACATATCCGCCAGGTTCAACACGACGTGCACGACTGCGAGGATGAGGAAGATTCCGATGCTCACCCAGAACCCATGGACGCCCGAATCGGCGACATCGCTTTTGCCCGCCGCGATTCCTTGAAGGGCGACTTGAAGCGAGGTGAAGACGTCGTTGGTGTAGTAGCTGATGAGGACGGTGATGCGGACCGCGATGATCGTCGACAAGAGAAGCAGCGCCAGCATGGTCCACACCAGCAGGCTTTGCCTGCCGGTGAAATAGGGCCCGGTGATGCGCCAGAACTGACGACCCCACTCCGTCGTGCGCCCGATGAGGACAAGGACCACGAGGAGGCACGGTGCAGCGATCGCGAAGGCCACCAGCACCCACACGGCGGAGTTGAGAAGTTCATGGCTCCAGTCAATCGAGGACCGGAAAGTGCCGGTGTTCACGCCGCGACACCTCCTCCCCGCCGGAGCCGACCTGCGGCGAAGCTACCGCAGGTCGGGCGCCGCCGTGGCCGACACGCTTGCGGCGAACGCCGCATGCGTGGTTTCGGCGTGCTGAGTTGCGCTGAGCGCAACCAGGCACGCCGCAATCGCGCGATTATGCTGCGGCTATGAGCACCGAAGCCCAGTCCGGCAGCAGGATCGGCGCCGGTCATCTGATCGCACGGCGACTGCGGGCCAGCGGGATCGACACGGTTTTCACGCTGTCGGGCGGCCATCTGTTCTCCATCTATGACGGTTGCCGCGCCGAGGGCGTCCGCCTGATCGACACCAGGCACGAACAGACCGCTGCCTTCGCCGCCGAGGGATGGTCGAAGGTCACCAGGGTGCCGGGGGTGGCGGCGCTGACGGCCGGCCCCGGCGTCACCAACGGGATGAGCGCGATGGCCGCCGCACAACAGAACCAGTCGCCGATGCTGGTGCTCGGCGGGCGCGCTCCGGCAATGCGCTGGGGTCAGGGCTCGCTTCAGGAAATCGATCATGTGCCGTTCGTGGCGCCGCTGACCCGGTTCGCCGCGACAGCACCGTCGGCCGACGCAGTCGGCGGACTCATCGATGACGCGCTGCGGGCGGCCATGGGTGTCGGTAATGCGCCGACTGGTGTCGCGTTCGTGGACTTCCCGATGGACCACGTTTTCGGCGAGGCCGGCGATTCGCGTCAGCCCGGCGCCCTGGCGGCGCCACCGACCCCGGTGCATGCCGACGGCGGGGCGCTGGATATCGCGGCAGCTGCGCTCGCCGACGCGCAGCGGCCGGTGATCATGGCGGGCACCAACGTGTGGTGGGGCCACGCCGAATCCGCTCTGCTGGCGCTGGCCGAGGCGCACCGCATTCCGGTGCTGATGAACGGTATGGCGCGCGGAACAGTGCCCGCCGACCACGAATTGGCTTTCTCGCGTGCGCGGTCAAAGGCGTTGCGGGAGGCCGATGTTGCGCTGGTGATCGGTGTGCCGATGGACTTTCGGTTGGGCTTCGGCGGCGTGTTCGGCGAGCAGACGGCGCTGATCGTCGCGGACCGGGTAATGCCGCAGCGGCCCCATCCGCGCGAGGTGGCCGCCGGGTTGTACGGCGATCTGACGTCGACGCTGTCGGCGCTGGCGGGTGGGCGAGCGGCCGACCACGAAAGCTGGATCGGTGAGCTGCGAACGGTCGAGTCCGCGGCCCGCGCCGCCGAGGACGCCGAGCTGACCGACGACCGCAGCCCGCTGCACCCGATGCGGGTGTACGCCGAGTTGAAGCCGCTGCTGGACCGCGACGCGATCGTGGTGATCGACGCCGGCGATTTCGGCTCGTATGCCGGACGGGTCATCGACAGCTACGTGCCGGGCGCGTGGCTGGACAGCGGACCGTTCGGCTGCCTCGGGTCGGGCCCCGGCTATGCAATGGCCGCCAAGCTCGCCCGGCCCGACCGTCAGGTGGTGCTGCTGCAGGGCGATGGCGCGTTCGGGTTCAGCGGCATGGAATGGGACACGTTGGTGCGCCACGGTATTCACGTTGTCTCTGTGATCGGCAACAACGGGATCTGGGCGCTGGAGAAGCACCCGATGGAGGCGTTGTACGGGTACTCGGTAGTTGCCGAGCTGCGGCCGGGCACGCGCTACGACGAGGTGGTGACCGCGCTCGGCGGCCACGGCGAGCTGGTGTCAGCGCCCGCGGAGCTGCGGCCCGCGCTCGAGCGGGCGTTCGCGGCGGGAGTGCCTGCCGTGGTCAACACGCTCACCGACCCGCAGGTCGCCTACCCGCGCCGGTCGAACCTGGCCTGACCCCTTCCCGCGAGCGGGCGTGTCTGCTCCGCGACACGCCGCCACAGCTGCACATTCTGCGCACGCTCGCGGCGCACGAGTGTCAGCGGGACGACGTGAGTGCTGGCACCGAGAAGGGGTCAGGCCAGGTTCGACCGGCGCGGGTAGGCGACCTGCGGGTCGGGCGGCCGCGTACCGTAGCTCTCGTGGCTAAGACGAAGACCCGCACCTCAGGTCGTGTCAGCAACCGGTTCTGGAAGCTGCTCGGCGCAAGCACGGAAAGGGACCAGGCCCGCTCGTTGTCGCAGGTAAGCGACTCCGAGGAATTTCACAAAAAGGCCGCTGACCTCGACGACGAGCAACTGAAGAAGGCCGCCAAGCTGCTGAATCTCGAGGATCTCGCCGATTCGAGCGACGTCCCGCAGTTCCTCGCCATCGCCCGCGAAGCCGCCGAACGCACGACTGGGCTGCGGCCGTTCGACGTCCAGCTGCTCGGCGCGCTGCGGATGCTGGCTGGCGACGTCATCGAGATGGCCACCGGTGAAGGCAAGACGCTGTCCGGCGCGATCGCCGCGGCCGGTTACGCCCTGGCGGGCAGGCACGTCCACGTCGTCACCATCAACGACTATTTGGCCAACCGCGACGCCGAATGGATGGGCCCGCTGCTGGAAGCCATGGGCCTGTCCGTCGGCTGGGTCACCGCGGAATCGACGGCCGACGAGCGCCGCGCCGCCTACAAGTGCGACATCACCTACGCCTCGGTCAACGAGATCGGCTTCGACGTGCTGCGCGACCAGCTCGTCACCGATGTCGACGACCTCGTCTCGCCGAATCCCGACGTCGCATTGATCGACGAGGCGGACTCGGTGCTCGTCGACGAGGCGCTGGTCCCGCTGGTGCTCGCAGGCACCTCGCATCGGGAGACCCCGAAGCTCGAAATCATCCGTCTGGTAGGCGAATTGATCGCAGGCGACGATTACGACACCGACGCCGACAGCCGCAACGTCCACCTCACCGAACGCGGCGCACAGAAGGTCGAGGCCAAGCTGGGCGGCATCGACCTGTACTCCGAGGAACACGTAGGCACCACCTTGACCGAGGTGAACGTCGCCCTGCACGCACATGTGCTGTTGCACCGCGACGTGCACTACATCGTCCGCGACGACGCCGTGCACCTGATCAACGCCAGTCGCGGCCGGATCGCGCAGCTGCAGCGCTGGCCCGATGGACTGCAGGCCGCGGTCGAGGCCAAGGAAGGCATCGAGACCACCGAAACCGGCGAGGTGCTCGACACCATCACGGTGCAGGCGTTGATCAGCCGCTACCCGACTGTGTGCGGGATGACCGGCACCGCGCTGGCGGCGGGCGAACAGCTGCGGCAGTTCTACAAGCTCGGCGTCTCACCGATCCCGCCGAACACCCCCAACATCCGCGAGGACGAGCCGGACCGCGTCTACATCACCGCCGCCGCGAAGATCGACGGGATCGTCGAGCACATCGCAGAGGTGCACAAGACCAAGCAGCCGATCCTGGTCGGCACCCGAGACGTCGCCGAATCCGAGGAGCTGCACGAACGGCTGATCAAGGCGGGCGTGCCCGCCGTCGTGCTGAATGCCAAGAACGACGAGGAGGAAGCGCGCGTCATCGCCGAGGCGGGCAAGCTGGGCTCGGTGACGGTCTCCACCCAGATGGCGGGCCGCGGCACCGACATCAGGCTGGGCGGCTCCGATGAGTCCGGTCACGACGAGGTCGCCGAGCTCGGCGGCCTGCACGTCATCGGCACCGGACGGCACAGCACCCAACGGCTGGACAACCAGCTGCGCGGCCGGGCAGGCCGCCAGGGCGACCCCGGCTCATCGGTGTTCTTCTCCAGCTGGGAAGACGACGTGGTGGTAGCCCACCTCGAGCCGGAGAAACTCAGCAAGCTGCCGAGCGAAACCGACGAGGACGGCCGCATCGTCAACAAGAAGGCCGCCGGCCTGCTCGACCACGCACAGCGCGTCGCCGAGGGCAGGCTGCTGTCGGTGCACGCCACAACCTGGCAGTTCAACGAGTTGATCGCGCAACAGCGAGCGATCCTCGTCGAACGCCGAAACACGTTGCTGCGCACAGCAACTGCGCGCGAGGAACTGGAGAAGAGAAGCCCGGAGCGCTACGACGAATTGGCCGAGCAGCTCAGCGAGGAGCAACTGGAGCGGATCTGCAGGCAGATCATGCTGTATCACCTCGACCGTGGGTGGGCCGATCACCTCGCCTACCTCGCCGACATCCGGGAGAGCATCCACCTGCGCGCCCTCGGCCACCAGAAGCCGATCGACGAATTTCACCGGATGGCCGTCGACGCGTTCGCCTCGCTGGCCGCCGACGCGATCGAGGCCGCCCAGCAGACCTTCGAGACGGCGAACATGCTCCACAAGGAGCAGGGACTCGACCTCTCCAAGCTGGCCAGGCCGACGTCGACGTGGACCTACATGGTTCACGACAATCCGCTGGCAGAAGACTCGATGTCAGCGCTGAGTCTGCCGGGGATCTTCCGCTAGGTTTAGGCCATGAACCGCGCGTCCGGGGAGCGTGACCGCGTGGTGACGGTGCCCAACGCGCTATCAGTGCTGCGCCTGGCGCTCGTTCCGGTCTTCCTGTATCTCCTGCTCGTCGCGCACGCCAATGGCTGGGCGGTCGCGATCCTGATGTTCAGCGGCGCCTCCGACTGGGCCGACGGCAAGATCGCCCGGATGGTCGACAACCAGTCCTCGCGCTTGGGCGAGTTGCTCGACCCGGCCGTCGACCGGATCTACATGCTGGCGGTGCCGCTGGCGTTCGGGTTCGCCCACATCGTGCCATGGTGGATAGTGCTCACCCTCATTGGTCGCGACGTCGTTCTGGCGGCCACGCTTCCGCTGCTGCGCACCCGCGGGCTGACGGCGCTGCCGGTCACCTACATCGGCAAAGGAGCGACGTTCGCGCTCATGTCGGGGTTCCCGTTGGTCCTGCTCGGGCAGTGGGATGCGTTGTGGAGCCGCGTGATTCTGGCGTGCGGCTGGGCGTTTTTGATCTGGGGTCTCGCGCTTTATCTATGGTCGGCAGTGCTGTACCTCATGCAGGTCGTCATGGTGTTGCGTCAGATGCCGAAGGTGCCATCCGGTGGTTGACGACGGCAGGGCGCTTGGCGGCTATGACCCCGAGGCGGGACGCAATCTGCACGAAGCGGGCGCACCGACGCTGATACCGGTGCCGTCGCTGCTGCGCTCGTTGTTGTCCGACCATCTCGACCCCGGCTACGCGGCGGCGGCCGCCGACCGCGCTGCCACAGGACGTCCCAAAAACAGGCTGGTCTCTGCGAGCTGGCAGGTGCTGGCCGCGTTGGCGATCGCGACGGTATTCGCTTTCGCGGTCGCCCAGGCGCAGGCCACCGCACCCGGCGTACGCGAGACTCAGCAGGTGCTGTCGGGCAGCGTGCGATCCGCTGAGGAGGCGACCGATTCCGCGACCAACCGCCGCGATGCGCTGGCGGCCCAGGTCGACACCGAACGCCGCAGCCGACTCGAAGGTGACGAGCGCGGCCGCGAACTTCTCGGCGAGCTCGACGGCGCCAACTTCTCGGCGGCGGCCACCGCGGTGACCGGCCCTGGCCTGACGGTGACGGTCACCGACCCCGGCGTCTCCAAGGACCTCAGCGACGTGTCAAAGGAACGCGTCGAGGGCAGCAGACAGGTCATTCTCGACCGGGACCTGCAGCTGGTGGTCAACTCGCTGTGGGCCAGCGGGGCCGAAGCGGTCTCGGTCGGCGGAGTGCGGATCGGGCCGAACGTGACCATCCGGCAGGCGGGCGGCGGCATCCTGGTCGACAATCGACCGATCAGCAGCCCCTACGTGATCCTCGCGGTCGGTCCACCGCACGGAATGCACGACGTGTTCGACCGCAGCCCCGGTCTGCACCGGCTGCGCCTGTTGGAGGCCAGCTACGGCGTCGTCGTGACCGTCAGCTCAACCGACTCCGTGACCGTGCCCGCAGGATCGGTGCGAGATGTCAACTTCGCCAAGGAAATTGGAGACAGATGATCGGAATCGCCGCCCTCGTCATCGGCATCGTCCTCGGCCTGGTCTTCCATCCCAGCGTGCCGGAATTCGTCGAGCCCTATCTGCCGATCGCGGTGGTCGCCGCGCTTGATGCGGTGTTCGGCGGGCTGCGGGCGTATCTGGAGAGGATCTTCGACTCCAAGGTCTTCGTGGTGTCGTTCGTCTTCAACGTCCTCGTCGCCGCGCTCATCGTCTACGTCGGCGACCAACTCGGCGTCGGCACCCAGCTCTCGACAGCGATCATCGTGGTTCTCGGCATCCGCATCTTCGGCAACGCCGCCGCCCTACGGCGCAGACTCTTCGGCGCGTGAGCCATGAGTAGCGACGGCCACGGCGCACACGAGGCAGAACAGGCGGGCCGCCACGAGCTGCCGCCCGACCAGCCCGCGCGCGGCAGACCCGGGCGGTCGCAGCTGCTGTTCGGAGCCCTCGGCGTCCTGCTGTGCGTGCTGCTCGGCATCGCCATCGTCACCCAGGTCCGGCAGAACGACTCGGGCGATTCGCTGGAGACGGCCCGGCCGGCCGACTTGCTGGTATTGCTCGACTCGCTGCAGCAGCGGGAGGCCGCGCTGAACACCGAGGTCGCCGACCTGCAGCGGACGCTGGCGTCACTGCAGGCGTCGGGCAACAGCGACCAGGCGGCGATCGAGAACGCCAGGGCCCGGCTCGCTGCGCTGTCGATCCTCATCGGCACCGTGCCCGCAACCGGCCCAGGGGTCACCCTGACCATCGAGGACGCCGCGCCGGGGGTGGCTCCAGAAACGATGCTCGACGTCATCAACGAGCTTCGCAACGCGGGTGCCGAGGCGATGCAGATACAGGGCGGCAACGGCGATCCGAAGGTGACCGTCCGCGTCGGCGTGGACACCTGGGTGGTCGGCGCCCCAGGCGCGCTGCAGATCGACGGCCAGACCCTTAGCCCGCCGTATACCGTTGTGGCCATTGGTGATCCGCCCACCTTGGCAGCCGCGATGAACATCCCCGGCGGCGCCATGGACAGCGTCGAACGGGTTGGCGGCACGATGGTGGTACAACAATCCGACCGGGTGGATGTGACCGCCTTGCGGCAACCGAAAGCCCGCCAATACGCTCAGCCCGTGAAGTGAGCCGACCTGCAATAGGAGCCCCGTGAGCGAAATCCCGCCCGACCTGTCATACACCTCTGAACACGAGTGGGTGCAGCGCGTCGGTGATGACACCGTGAGGGTCGGCATCACCGATTTCGCCCAGTCGTCCCTCGGGGATGTGGTGTTCGTCCAGCTGCCCGACGTCGGCGCGGACGTAACCGCGGGGGAGTCGTTCGGCGAGGTCGAGTCGACGAAGTCGGTCTCCGACCTCTATTCACCGGTGACGGCGAAAGTCGTTGCGGTCAATAGCGATCTCGAGGGCAGCCCGGACTTGGTCAACTCCGATCCCTACGGGGCAGGGTGGCTCGTCGAGCTGCAGGCCGACGCCGGCGCATTGGCGGGAGAACTCGACGGGCTGCTGGACGCCGACGGCTACCAGGCGCTGGTCACCGAGTGAGATCTTGTTAGGGTGCCAGCGATCGGGTCCACCCACTGCCCACGACAGGTCTGGTGTTTATCCGGCGGGGGTGGACCCAACGACGACCGCAGCGCGGTACGGTCGACGGGAGACGAATGACGGCTGGAGAGGGGCCCGCGGTGGGTCCGGCCAGATATCGCCACAGCAGCCAGTGAGGAGCAGCGGGTGACGGACAAGGATCAGAATTCTGGGACTGACCAGACGTCTGACGAGCTCACCGTGGAGACGACATCGGTATTCCGCGCCGACTTCCTCAACGAACTCGACGCGCCGGCCGCGGCCGGTGCCGAGGGGGCGGTTTCGGGAGTTGAGGGGCTGCCGGTCGGATCCGCGCTGCTCGTGGTCAAACGCGGTCCCAACGCAGGGTCGCGCTTCCTGCTCGACCAGCCGACCACGTCGGCGGGGCGACATCCCGACAGCGACATCTTTCTCGACGACGTCACCGTGAGCCGTCGCCACGCGGAATTCCGCCTCGAAAACGGGGAGTTCCAGGTGGTTGACGTGGGCAGCCTCAACGGCACTTACGTCAACAGGGAGCCGGTCGATTCCGCGGTGCTGGCCAACGGAGACGAGGTTCAGATCGGCAAATTCCGCCTGGTGTTCCTCACCGGCCCCAAGACCGACGACAGCGGGCCGAGCGCGTAAGGGACGCCGACGAGCGCTTGCGCGTGGGGGACTTCCCCCGCGCGCAGCGGAGGGGGAGAGCCGATGACCCAGCCCGATACGCCCGCGCTGGCCGGGATGTCGATCGGAGCGGTTCTCGACTCGTTGCGACCGGACTTCCCGGATGTGACCATCTCCAAGATTCGCTTCCTGGAGGCCGAGGGCCTCGTCACGCCCGAGCGCACGGCGTCGGGGTATCGGCGGTTCACCGCATATGACTGCGCCCGGCTGCGCTTCATCCTGACCGCGCAACGCGACCAGTACCTGCCGCTGAAGGTGATCAAGGCTGCGCTTGACGCCCAGCCCGACGGAGAGCTGCCGCAGACCGGATCGCCCTATGGCGTACCACGTTTGGTGCCGGTGCCGGGTGAGGCCGACGAGATCGACGCCGCGGCGGCGCGGACCCAGATGCGGGTGAGCCGCGAAGATTTGTTGTCGCGCTCGGGAGTGGGCGACAAACTGCTCACCGCGTTGATCAAGGAGGGTGTGATCACGACGGGGCCCGCGGGGTTTTTCGACGAGCACTCTGTAGTCATCGCCCAGTGCGCGCGTGCGCTTACCGAATACGGAGTGGAACCTCGCCATCTGCGCGCGTTCCGGTCGGCGGCCGACCGGCAGTCCGACCTGATCGCTCAGATCGCCGGGCCCGTGGTCAAGGCGGGCAAGGCGGGTGCGCGCGACCGCGCCGACGACCTGGCACGCGAGGTGGCCGCGTTGGCTATCACATTGCACACATCGTTGATCAAGTCGGCCGTGCGCGACGTACTCGACAGGTGAGGATTAGACTCGTCGCAAGAGGCTTCAGCGTGCGGAGGGCAGGCACAGATGGGTGAGGTTCGTGTGGTCGGCATTCGCGTGGAGCAGCCCCAGAACCAGCCAGTGTTGCTGCTGCGCGAATCCAACGGTGACCGCTATCTGCCGATCTGGATCGGCCAGTCGGAGGCCGCTGCGATCGCGCTCGAGCAGCAGGGCGTCGAGCCGGCCCGGCCGCTGACCCACGACCTGATCCGCGATCTGATTGCCGCGCTTGGTCATTCGCTCAAAGAGGTACGCATCGTGGATCTGCAGGAGGGCACGTTCTATGCAGATCTGATCTTCGATCGCGACATCAAGGTGTCGGCGCGGCCATCGGACTCGGTGGCGATTGCGCTGCGGGTCGGGGTTCCGATCTATGTGGAGGAGGCAGTGCTCGCCGAGGCAGGCCTGCTGATTCCCGACGAGAATGACGACGAGGCCGCGGGTGCGGTGCGCGAGGACGAGGTCGAGAAGTTCAAGGAGTTCCTCGACAGCGTGTCGCCCGACGACTTCAAGGCGACCTGAGGCCGAACATCACGGATGCGTCTCAACTGACGCTTTCAGGCTCGACACGCGGCGCGAGTTTCCGACAACGATCATCAGGGCAGCCATACTTTGATGGTCGCGACGGGCAGTCAGGATTCGTCGGGAAGCGTATGCTCGAAACATTCGGGCTTGGGCAAACGTGCCGCGGTGCAGGTCACAGACGCGAGTTCGATCGGTGAGAGGATTCGAGAGTGGAAGACACGCCACGTCAGGAGCAGCTGGACCTTTCGTCGACCGATGAACCCTCCGCGTCCGCCCCGGTCCCCAGCGAACCCGTACAGGCCGGTCTGTTCCCCGACGACTCGGTGCCAGACGAACTCGTCGGCTACCGCGGGCCGAGCGCCTGCCAGATCGCCGGCATCACTTACCGCCAACTCGATTACTGGGCCAGAACCTCGCTGGTTGTGCCGTCGATTCGCAGCGCCGCAGGCTCCGGCAGCCAGCGGCTGTACTCGTTCAAGGACATCCTCGTTCTCAAGATCGTGAAGCGACTGCTGGACACCGGTATCTCGCTGCACAACATCCGCGTCGCCGTCGACCACCTGCGTCAACGCGGCGTGCGTGATCTGGCCAACATCACCCTGTTCTCCGACGGCACCACGGTCTATGAGTGCACGTCGGCCGAGGAAGTGGTGGACCTGCTTCAGGGCGGCCAGGGCGTGTTCGGCATTGCCGTCTCCGGTGCGATGCGCGAGCTGACCGGCGCCATCGCCGATTTCCCGGGCGAGCGCGCCGACGGCGGCGAGTCCATCAGCGCGCCGGAAGACGAACTGGCTAGCCGGCGTAAGCACCGCGATCGCAAGATCGGCTAGTTTCTCGTCGCCGAATGGCCTGGGGGCACCTCCCGCTTGCGGGGGATTAACACGCGCTTTTCCGCCGGGGCCGTCTCATAAGTGGCCATTGGGCGGCCAGGGTAAACTCGACCGCGCATCGCCCTTGTGCGGGAGAGTTCCGTGACCGCCAGTCATGGACGCCGAAGGAGCAACACCTCTCCGTCAACCTCTCAGGCACCCGGACCGCGCAAGGCCCCGATGCCTCTGGAAAGCGGTATGCAGTCCCCTTCGGGACGGCCTACCCGCCCATGGGGAAAGGCGCATCCGCCGAATCTCTCAGGCACCGACGACAGAGGGAGAGGACCTACCGCCAGGAGAGGTCCGTGATGCCCGAATCGCCCACTTTCGCCGATCGGCACATCGGGCCCGACGCCGACGCCGTCGCCACCATTCTCAAGACCATCGGTGTGGGCTCGCTCGACGAACTCGCCGACAAAGCGCTTCCCGCAGGCATTCTCGACGCATTGTGCGCCGACGGCATCGCGCCCGGCCTCGACCAGCTGCCCCATGCGGCTACCGAAGACCAGGCACTCGCCGAGCTGCGCGCGCTCGCCGATGCGAACACCGTCGCGGTGTCGATGATCGGTCAGGGGTATTACGACACGCTGACCCCGCCGGTGCTGCGCCGAAACATCCTGGAGAACCCGGCCTGGTACACCGCCTACACGCCGTATCAGCCGGAGATCAGCCAGGGCCGGCTGGAGGCGCTGCTGAACTTCCAGACCATGGTCGCCGACCTGACCGGGCTCGAGGTCGCGAACGCGTCGATGCTCGACGAGGGCACCGCGGCCGCCGAGGCGATGACGCTCATGCATCGCGCAGTGCGCGGGACGTCGAACCGGCTGGCGGTCGACAGCGACCTGTTCAGCCAGACCGCCGCGGTGCTGGCCACGAGGGCCGAGCCGCTCGGTATCGAGATCGTCACCGCCGACCTGCGCGGGGGCCTGCCCGACGGCGAGTTCTTCGGGGTGATCACCCAGCTACCGGGCGCCGGTGGGGAATTGGTCGACTGGACCGCTCTGGTGAACCAGGCGCATGAGCGCGGTGCGCTGGTGGCGATCGGCGCCGACCTGCTTGCGTTGACGCTGATCGCACCGCCCGGCGATATCGGCGCCGACGTGGCCTTCGGCAGTACCCAACGCTTCGGTGTCCCAATGGGTTTCGGGGGCCCGCACGCGGGATACCTGGCCGTGCACACCAACCACGCGCGGCAACTGCCGGGCCGGCTGGTCGGGGTCTCGGTGGACGCCGACGGATCACCGGCCTACCGGCTGTCCCTTCAGACCCGCGAACAGCACATCCGCCGCGACAAGGCGACCAGCAACATCTGCACCGCGCAGGTGCTGCTGGCGGTGATCGCTGCGATGTATGCCAGCTATCACGGCGCCGACGGGCTGACAGGAATCGCCCGGCGGGTTCACCACCGCGCCCGCGCTCTGGCGGCCGGGTTGTCTGCCGCGGGCGTCGAGGTGGTGCACGACCGGTTCTTCGACACCGTGCTGGCGCGCGTGCCCGGACGCGCGGCCGAGGTGCGCGACAAGGCCAAGTCGCGTGGCATCAATGTCTGGCTCGTCGACGATGACCATGTCTCGGTTTCCTGCGACGAGGCCACCGGGCAAGAGCACATCGACAATGTGCTGGCCGCCTTCGGAGCTCCCACGGGAGCCGGTGACTTCGACGGGCCGGCCCTCGCGACCCGGACCTCGGAATTCTTGACCCATCCCGCGTTCACCCGGTACCGCACCGAAACCGAGATGATGCGCTACCTTCGGTCGCTGGCCGACAAAGATATCGCGTTGGACCGCAGCATGATTCCGCTCGGCTCGTGCACCATGAAGCTCAACGCGGCAGCGGAGATGGAGCCGATCACCTGGCCCGAGTTCGCCAGGCAGCACCCGTTCGCGCCGCACTCCGACGCGCCGGGGCTGCGCAAGCTGATCGCGGATCTGGAGTCGTGGCTGGCGCAGTTGACCGGCTACGACGCGGTGTCGCTGCAGCCCAATGCGGGGTCGCAGGGCGAATACGCCGGGCTGCTGGCGATCCAGGCCTACCACGCCGAGCGTGGCGAGCGGGACCGCAACGTGTGTCTGATCCCGTCGAGCGCGCACGGCACCAATGCTGCGTCGGCGGCGTTGGCGGGCATGCGCGTCGTGGTGGTGGCGTGCCGCGCGAACGGCGACGTCGACCTCGATGATCTACGCGCCAAGGTCGCCGAACACGCAGACCGGTTGTCCGCCTTGATGATCACCTATCCCTCCACGCACGGCGTGTACGAGCACGACATCGCCGACATCTGCGCAGCCGTGCACGACGTCGGCGGCCAGGTGTACGTCGACGGCGCGAACCTCAACGCGTTGGTCGGGTTGGCGCGGCCCGGCAAATTCGGCGGCGACGTCAGCCATCTGAACCTGCACAAGACGTTCTGCATCCCGCACGGCGGCGGTGGCCCCGGGGTGGGGCCGGTCGCGGTCCGGGCGCACCTGAGGCCTTACCTGCCCGGCCACCCACTCGCCGAGGAGTTACCCGACGAGCACACGGTGTCGTCGGCGCCGTACGGGTCTGCCTCGATCCTCCCGATCACCTGGGCCTACATCAGGATGATGGGCGCCCAAGGCCTGCGCGCGGCGTCACTGACCGCGATCGCGTCGGCCAATTACATCGCCCGCCGCCTCGACGAGTACTACCCGGTGCTCTACACCGGTGAGAACGGCATGGTCGCCCACGAGTGCATCCTCGATCTACGGGGGATTACCAAGTCCACCGGTGTCACGGTTGATGACGTCGCGAAACGGTTGGCGGACTACGGCTTCCACGCGCCGACGATGAGCTTCCCGGTCGCGGGCACGCTGATGGTCGAGCCGACGGAAAGCGAGAGCCTCGCCGAAGTGGATGCCTTCTGCGAGGCGATGATCGCCATCCGCGCCGAAATTGATCAGGTGGGCAGCGGCGCGTGGCCCGCCGATGACAACCCGTTGCGCGGCGCTCCGCACACCGCGGAGAGCCTGCTGGTTGACGAGTGGTCGCACCCGTACACCCGAGAACAGGCCGCATACCCGCTGGGCAAACACTTCCGGCCCAAGGTGTGGCCTCCCGTCCGGCGCATCGACAGCGCGTATGGTGATAGGAACCTGATGTGTTCATGTCCACCAGTGGAGGCGTTCGCCTGATGTCCCGAATCGCAGTCGCAGCTGCACTGCTGGTCATCGGCTGTTCGTCGTCGACGTTCATGGCTTACGCCCAGCCTGGACCGTCACCGTCACCTTCGCCGTCACCGACGCCTTCGACGCACGGCGGCGGAGGATCGCCCGGTCCAGCCGCGGCGGGGCCAGCGGCGCCGGGGCCCGCAACACCGAGCCCAGCGGCACCCGGCCCAGGGGCGCCCGGCCAGGAGGCCCAAGGCCCACCGCCCGGTCCGCTGACGAGCTTCGGCGACGGCACCTATCAGGTCGGCACGCAGATCATGCCCGGTGTGTACCAGTCCGCGGGTCCGGTGGAGGGCGGTACCTGCTACTGGAAGCGCGCTAACGACAGCGGCATCGTTGCCAACGCGATGAGCAAGAAGCCGCAGACGGTGCAGATCCAGGCCGGCGACACCACGTTCAAATCCAGCGAATGCCAGGACTGGCAAAAGACCGATGCCCCGCCGCCGGCGCAACCGACCCCAGCCGACCTTCTGGGCCCGCTGGGCAGTCTGATCGGAGTCGGTGCCGCACAGAGCGGAATCGGCGGCATCGGAGGAATCGGCGGCATCGGCGGCGCACAGAGCGGCAACGGCGCGGCGCCGGGCGGCGGCGGATAACCTCCACACCATGATGCCACCGGACGTGGTGGAGTGGCGTGACGCCGGTCGATACGTGGACACCGACGTCGGCTCGATCTTCGTGCGTTCGAGCGACGGCGACGGCCCGACAATCCTTCTGCTGCACGGTTATCCGTCGAGCTCGTTCGATTATCGCTTGGTGATCCCGCATTTGGCTGGTCGCGCTTGGCTGACGCTCGACTTCCTGGGGTTCGGATTGTCCGAGAAGCCGCGGCCACACCGCTACAGCCTGTTCGAGCAGGCTGACCTGGTGCAGAAGGTGGTGGCGAATTCCGCCGACGGACCGGTGGAGTTGATCGCGCACGACATGGGAACGTCGGTGGCGACCGAGTTGCTGGCGCGAGACCTGGACGGATACTTGCCGTTTGAGTTGCAGCGTGCCGTGATCACCAACGGCAGCGTGATCCTGGAGCGCGCCAGCCTGCGTCCGATTCAAAAGATTCTTCGCGGCCCCCTCGGTCCCTTGGTCGCGCGTTTCGCCAACCGCCGGGGTTTCACCCGCGGCTTCGGTCGGCTGTTCAGCGACAACCATCCGCTGTCGGCCGAGGAGGCGGAGGCACAGTGGGCGTTGATGTCGTACAACGACGGCGCCACGATCGCCCACCTGTTGATCTCCTACCTCGATGAGCGAATACAGCATGCGGCGAGATGGCATGGCGCCGTGCGTGATTGGCCCAAGCCGTTGAGCTTCCTGTGGGGCGTCGAGGATCCGGTCGCGACCACGGCCGTGCTCGACGGGTTACGCGAGCTTCGGCCGCGAGCCGAGGTCATCGAACTGGCCGGCGTCGGACACTACCCCCAGGTGGAGGTTCCCGACGAGTTCGCCCGCGGCGCCCTGCGCCTTCTCGGCTCGCCGGTTTAGCCGAGGAACGTGGTGATCGCCGTCGTCAGATCGGGCGACGCCGACGTCGACAGGTTCTGGTAGCGGCCGCCGCTGGTCTGCGCGACCGCCTCCCACGTCGCGCGGTCGGTGTCGGCGCCGAAGTCAATCACGTTGATCGCGATCGGCCGTGCCGGATCGAAGGTGCGGCGGACGTAGTCCTGCAGGCCGCTGCCGTCGAGGCTTTGGTCGGTGTGCGGGCCCGCAGTGATCACCAGGATCGAATTAGTCTGTCCCTGACGGTATTTCGACAGCGCATCGTCGTAGATCATCCGCAGCGTCGTGAATGACACCGCTCCGCCGCCCGAGGCGGTCTGCTGGTCCAGCGTGGCAGCCAATGCGGCCGAGCGCGGCCTGCCGTCGACGGGATCGGACAACGGGCCCGTCGTGACCTCCGGTCGGCCCTCGACACCGTCGAAGGTCCACAGCCCGACCGCGGCGGCGGGCGGCATCGCCTGCAGCCGCGCGCCGAGCGCCGCAACCACGTTGGCCAGCCGGGTCTTTCCGCCCTCCTGCGTGTTCATCGACTGGTCGAGCATGACGGTGACGGCCGGATTACCCACGGGCGCGGTCAGCGCGTTGGCAAGGGTGGCCCTCATCGCCGAATCGCCGACCGACAGCGGAGCCGACACCGGCGCGAAATTCGTGACGTCGCTCTTCGGCATCTCGCCGCCCTCGGTCCGGAAGCCAAGCTTGGCCAGTTCGGCGAGCTGCTCGGGCTTTCGCAGGAAACGGGCGAACTCACTGGCTGCCGCGACCTGTTCTTGCGACAGCCAGGAGCCCTTGAGCAGAACTGTCGGAAAGTCGGCCATCGCGGTCGGGCCTGGCGGAAGCCAGGACGCCACAACATTTTTCGCATCCGGCAGAGAGGTGCTGCGCTGAAACAGCTGCTGCTCGGTGGTGACCACCGCATGCACCGGCGCCGCGGCCGGATCGTCCGCCTTGAGGAGCGCGTCCATCGCGGTTGCCGCCTTGGTGTCAGCGAGCTTGGGCTGTCCCGACCTCAGCGTGTTGACCGCTCCCGTGCCCGCGCTCGGCGCCGCACCAGCCGGCGCGGACGCCGCCGCGACCGCCTCGGCAGCGAGGTAGGAGGCGTCGCTGTCCCCGCTGAGCGGAAGCGCGAGCCGCAGCGATCCCCAGCCGGGCAGGTTCAGGTCATTAAGCGAGTTCGGGTTGCTCTGCAGGCCCGGCAGGGTGCCCCAGTTCTGCTGCGCCAGAACGCCCTTGAGCTGAGGGCGGACCGCGAGCACCACCGGCGAACTGACCAGTGAGCGGCTGTCGTCGACGGTTTGTTCCCCAGCTACCGCTTCGAGGCGGGCCTGCGAGACCGAACTGCCGGGGATCCACAAGGCCGGGCGTTCACCGAGTTCGGCCGGCCAGGTGCCGACGAAACCGTTGACCACCTGGTCGGAGTCGGCGGGCTTGACGTCCAACGCCACACAGCTGTCGCCGACCGGGTTGGCCGTCTCGTTGAACTTCTTGGCCAGCGTCGAGATTGGGCCTGCGATGGCGTGATCCGCGATGACGCCGACGGCTTTCTGTCCGTCGACGCACCGGGCGGAGGCCTGGCTGGACCGGTCGGACAGCGCGTCACCGAAGAAGCGCCACAGGATGAAGGCCGCCACCACCACGACGACGGCGATCAGTGCCGCGATGACGCCCCAGCTGACGCCCCTGCGGCCCGTCTGGACTGCCCGGTGACTGCCCGTCCATTCGCCGCCGTCCCACTCGCCGGCGTGCTGCGCGCGCGACGGCCCCTTCGGCGGTGGGGTACGTGCTGCGAAGGGGACGTTTTCGGTCGAGGGGCTGTCGTAATCCGGCTCGTCGTACTCGTAGTCGTCGTACTCGTAGTCGGACTCGTACTCGTCGTACCCGCCGTCGTCCGTGCCGCCCGCCGGATCGCCCGGATCGTCGCCCGGCGTCACCAGCGGCTGGTCGAACGACTCGGTTGCATCGCCTGCCCCCGCTGGGACACGGCCTGAGGACTCCTCAGGGTCGGGAATGCTGTGCCTACCCACTCCTGCGCCTGCGTCCTCTCCGTGTCGTAGACCGTTGCCGGCAGGTCACCGACCATCCGGAAGTTTATCGAGCGTGCGAAAACACCCCGGTCAGCCGGCGGTGCCGGGATTCGCTGCTTTGAACTCGCGCCTGCGCCGGTGCAGGATCGGCTCGGTGTAGCCGTTGGGCTGTTGGGCCCCGGCCAGGATCAACTCCTGTGCGGCCTGGAAGGCCACGCTGGCATCGGGGTCCGGCGCCATCGGCCGGAACTCGGGATCGGCTGCGTTCTGCTCGTCGACCTTGGCGGCCATCCGGCGCAAGCTCGCCTTGACGTCCTCCTCGGTGATCACGCCGTGCCGCAGCCAGTTGGCCAGCAGCTGGCTCGAGATCCGCAGGGTCGCGCGGTCCTCCATCAGCGCGACGTCGTGGATGTCGGGCACCTTCGAGCAACCGACGCCGGCATCGATCCAGCGCACCACGTACCCCAGGATCGACTGGCAGTTGTTGTCGACCTCCTCGCGGATCTCCTCAGGCGCCCACGCCAGTTCTTTGGCCAATGGGACGGTGAGAAGATCGTCGATGGTGGTCCTGGTCTTGCCCTGGAGTTCCTTGTGCACGGCGAACACGTCGACCTGGTGGTAGTGCATGGCGTGCAAGGTGGCCGCGGTGGGCGAGGGCACCCACGCTGTGGTGGCGCCCGCCTTCGGCTGGCCGATCTTCTGCTCGACCATGTCGGCCATCAGGTCGGTCATGGCCCACATGCCCTTGCCGATCTGCGCCTTGCCGGAGAACCCCGCGGCCAGTCCGACGTCGACGTTGGCGTCCTCGTAGGCCTTGATCCACGTGGTGCCCTTCATTGCGCCCTTGCGGATCATCGGACCGGCTTCCATCGAGGTGTGGATCTCGTCGCCCGTACGGTCCAGGAAGCCGGTGTTGATGAACACCACCCGATCGGCGGCGGCCTTGATGCACGCCTTCAGGTTGAGGGTGGTGCGCCGCTCCTCGTCCATGATGCCGACCTTGATGGTCGCCTGGGGCAGCCCGAGGACGTCCTCGACGCGGCTGAACAGCTCGCAGGTGAAGGCCACTTCGTCGGGGCCGTGCATCTTCGGCTTCACGATGTAGATCGAGCCGGTGCGGCTGGCCAGCAGCGGCCCATTACCGTCGTCCGCCTTCAATCCGTGCATCGCGATCAGGCTGGTGAACAAGGCGTCCTGGATGCCCTCGGGCACCTCGTTGCCGTCCCCGTCGACGATGGCGTCGTTGGTCATCAAGTGGCCGACGTTGCGCACGAACAGCAGACTGCGGCCAGGGAGAGTGAGCTCTCCACCGTCGGGCGTCTTGTAGGTGCGATCGGAGTTGAGCACTCGGTTGAACGTCTTGTCGCCCTTGGTGACCTCCTCGGAGAGATCGCCCTTGTTCAGCCCGAGCCAGTTGCGGTAGCCGAGGACCTTGTCATCGGCGTCGACGGCGGCCACCGAGTCCTCGAAGTCGAAGATCGTGGTGACGGCCGACTCCAGCACGACGTCCTTGATGCCGGCCTTGTCGGTCGAGCCGACGGGGGACTGCGGGTCGATCAGGATCTCGATGTGCAGTCCGTTGTTGACCAGCAGCACAGACCAGTCCGGGGAGCCCAACTCGCCGGTGTAGCCCACGAACTTCTCCGGGTTGGCCAGGCCCACCTCACCGTCGGCGGTGGCGATCTGCAGACGGCCGTCCTCGAGGCTCACGCCGGTCGCATCGGTCCATGATCCCGACTCAAGCGGCACCG